>JAEUJR010000766.1 GCA_016793585.1 Archangium sp. | reverse complement strand
TGAAGTCGTTCGGTCTTCCGCCGGCCTTCGCCGAGCTGCTCGCGGACTCCGACGTGGGCATCGAGCGTGGCGACCTGAATGACTCGAGCGGCACCTTGCGAAGGCTCATCGGCCGGCCCACGACGCCCTTCGCCGACGTGGTGGCGGCGGCGCTGAAGGGCTGATCACTTCCACACGACGAGCCAGCTGCTCAAGACGATGTTGCCCAGGTCCTGCGACACGGGCTGGCCGCCAAACTGCGCCTGGTAGGTGAGCGTGTTCGGCTGGCCCTTGCGAATGGCGCTGGTGACGTCGACCACGAAGGGCGCGACGTCAAAGCCCGGGCACCAGCCGCCCCGCCCGTAGTACCAGGTGCCGTGTTGGTTCGGCACGACGCCGGCGCTCACGCGGTCGGCGCAGCCCATCGGGGTCGTCGCTTCGGGAAAGCTCTGGCGTTGCACCATGCCGTTGATGCCGAAGACGTGTTGGTGATTGCAGAACTCGGCGCAGTTCGTCGGCGCCACGCCGCCGTGGCCAGTGAGGAGCGTCACCAACTCCACCCGCACCGCGTCGGCCGGCACGTCGACCTGCCGCGAGGGGTGGAGCGCGTCGTAGCCGGGCCGCAGGTTTCCACCCGTCCACAACGGAGTCGCCGACACCGGCTTCTGCGCGCGGCCCTGGTTCGAGAAGCGCAGCGAGAGCGACGTGATGTAGTCGGTGCTGCGCGGGTCGAACTGCGGGCTCGCCCACCACTTCAGGTGCGTCAGCCCGCCCGGCTTCAGCGCCGGCAGTTGATACGAGATGTCCGTCACCCAGCGGCCTTCGCGCCAGTACGAGGTAATCCACCGGGCGAGCTCCTGGTCGCACGCGAACGCCGCGCCGCCGTCGGCGCCGGTGGAGGGCGTGCACCGGTAGAGATGAGACAGGTAGTCCCACGCGCCGCAATTGGCGCTGAGGTGGTCGGGGCAGTCCATCGCGAGGTCGACCTCGAGGGTGTCGTAGCCGTCGAGCTCGGCGGCCGTCGGCAGCATCACGTCGGCCTCGATGGTGTCGTGCGCGGTCTGCTTCGTCGCGACGGTGATGACGCGCGCCGCGCGCGAGGCGAGGCGCTGCTCCCGGTCGAACTCGAAGTTGAACGCCTCGGCCTCTTTCGCGAGCAGGCGCAGGTCGGGCACGGTGCCGCTCCCACCCAATCGGCCCAGCATGCCGACCTCACGAATGCGCTGCTGCCGGTCGATGGCGAAGGCGTCGAGCCCGTTGCCCAGGTAACGCGGCGGGTTCGCGAGGCGCGCGGCCATCATCTGCCCGACCCACCCGTCGACCGCGTCCATCTTCGTCAGCACGAAGTGCACACGCGGCGTCCAGTGGCGCCGGTCGGCCTCGGGCAGCTGCGCGAGCTCGGCCGTCCACCGTGTGCGCAGCGCTCCGAAGCCAGAGTCGTCGTTCAGAAAGCCGAACACGTACTGCACGTTTCGCGGAGACCCGTCGAGCAACGCCTTGAGCGAGCCATTGAACAGCGCGGCGTTGCCGCTGGTGCGCATGAGGAAGAGGAAGCTGTCGTCACCAGTCCACTGCGCTTCGAGGCGCCAACGGCCTTCGGTCGTCTCGAGCGCGACAGGCCCGGCGACGTCTTTCACTGCGGTGCCGTACGGGGCGGGAGCAAACCCACGCGATGGTGGCGCGCGCAGACAGCTGGCCGATTCGAGGCAGTCGGCCGTGTTGTTCGACAAGCAGGTGCGAACGTCGTCCGCGTTGCCGCCGTCACAGGCCGCGCAGGTCGAGCTGATCAGGTCTCCACAGTTCGCCTTCGCGACGGTGCAGCGCTCGAGGCACGTCGGGCCAGCAGGAGCTGCTTTGGTGACGACCTGTGTTCCCGTCGAGAGCTGGGGAGCGACGGGCGTACAGGCCAGGAGAAGAATCGAGATGAACGAGCCGTGCTTCATGGCCGCGCAATGAACCAGACGAAAACCCCGCCCGCCATGTGGGCATCAGGTCGACATCAGGGAAGCGCGCTCGCAGCGGTGAGCACGAAGTCGACCCCACCGGCGTGACAGTTCGAGCAGAGGTTGCCGCCGCCACGAAAGAAGTACTGGTTCAGCTGCGGCTCGAAGCCCTCGAAGTACGTCCACACGCCGTCGTCGTCTTTCGCGTCGATGGCCCAGCCGGTGCGCGCGCCGTTGGTGAACAACTCCTTCACCGCGATGGAGCCGTTGGGGTGCTTCGGGTTGCCGGCCTTCAACGAGGCGTACAACACGTCGTTCACGAAGGTGCGCACCTGGCCGCCGTGCGGGCCGGCCGTCTGATGTGGAGCCGCCTCTGCTTTCCACGACAGGTACGCACCGGTCTGAGCGATGGAGAGCAGCCCCGCGCGGGTCGCCGGCGTCGCGGGAGCGCCAGCGTCGGGAGCGCTGATCAACACCACCCCGCCATCGGCCAACGTTCCTTCGAACCCGGCACCACACGCCGACGAGATGAAGACGAGAACGAGAGCCGCGCGCATGTCGGGACTACGGGCGGCGGCCGGCTCTGGTTACGCTGCACGAATGAGCGCTGACTCGAACCCGGCCGCACCACTCCTGGGCTTCGTGGCGGGCGTGGCCGCTGCGGGAGTCGGCCCCCTCGTCGCGTGGCAGGGGTGTGTGGCGCTCGACGTTCCACTCACGGCCTGGTTGATGGTGCCGGTGACGGCGGGTCTGCTCTTCGGTCAGTGGATGTTCGTCGGCGTCGCGCGGCTCGTCGGCGGCTCGTGGCAGACGAAGACGACGGTGCCGCGTGACGACTGGAAGATCTGGGTCTCGGTGAGCGCGTTCGAGGCGAAGCGGAAGGTGCTCTTCGCCGCGGTTGGTCCGCTCGTCACCGCCAGCATCGCCATCGCGGGCAGCTACGCGAAGCTCAAGCTCACGTGACGATGACGCCCTTCCAGAACGCGACGCGGCCTTCGACCTGCTTCGCGCGTCTAGCGCCGCCTGGGAGGTCTCAGCCTCTTTGGAAAACGGCCGGGGCTGGCACGGGAAGCTCGGCGAGGGGTTCGGCCGCTGACGCTCCTTCGAGCAGCTCGAGGGCGGTCACCACGCCCACCAGCCGGCCCTCGTCGTCGATGACGTGAACCCGGGCCGCGCCGGTCTCGCGCATGAGCTGGCGAAGGGCGCCCACCGACACGGTGTGCCACGCGGCCACCGCAGGCGTCATCGCGTCCTCCACCTCGCCGTCGACGCGCGTGATGAGCGCGAACAGGTCGTGCCACGTGGCCACGCCCAGCAGGCAGTGGTTGTCGTCGAGCACCGGCGCCGAGGGCAACCGATGCCGTGACAGCACGTCGAGCGCTTCACGTACGGTCGTTTCGACGTCGAGCGTGACGGCTTCGTGGTGCTGCACGAGTTCGGCGCAGGGCCGCGACCAGAAGGTGTGCGTCGTCGACATGGGCGTTCCCCCGACTGAAGAGACGCGAAGTGTCGCGCGCCGCGTGTTGAGGTGCTGCGAAGCCGCTGCACTTCGCCGCGGCGCCGCGCCCACCCGGCCCTTCCAGCCCGGCCGTCAGGCAACACGGGCACTTCGTGCGCCGGGGTCTATGATCAGCCCGTGCAGCTTCGCTGTCCCGAATGCCTGACGGTGGTGACGCTCGACGACGCGACGCCACCAGAGCGACGCCCGACCCACTGCGCACGCTGCGCCGTGAACGTGACGCTCAACACCGCGGTGCCGCGGCTCGAGCTGATGGCGCAGCTGCGGTGCTCCCGTTGCGAGAACACGTGGAGCTGGCCAGCGGCAGAGCTCGACGAGCGGGAAGCCCGGGTGCAGTGCGGCCGTTGCCACCTGATGCTGCTGGCGAGCGAGGCGCGCGTGCCCGTGAACGGCGCCCGCGCCCAGACCCAGCCAGTGTTCGGAACGCCGCAGGCGCAGACCCCGACGCTCGCCTTGCCGACAGGCCCACCGCCCCGCCACGTGATGCTGTTCGGAGCCGGGTCGAACGCACGAACGCCGCCGCTCCAGCTCGACGCGACGCACAC
>JAEUJR010000682.1 GCA_016793585.1 Archangium sp. | reverse complement strand
GCTGAAGGCCCGCGCGAAAGAGGCCGGCGTCGACCTGCCGGAGATTCGCGTGATGGTGCGCTCGGGCGACACGACCTCGAGCGAACGCGCGCAGATGGTGAAGAAGCCGCCGCACATTCTCATCACCACGCCCGAGTCGCTGTATCTCTACCTCACCGCCGACAGGGCCCGTGCCACCATGACCTCGGTGCGCACCGTCGTCGTCGACGAAATTCACGCGCTCGCCAGAGACAAACGCGGCTCGCACTTTGCGCTCTCGATGGAGCGCCTCAAATCATTCATCACCCGCAAAGACTCGACGGCAAAATTGCAATGTATCGGGTTGTCGGCGACCACGCGTCCGCTCGAGCGGCTCGCGCACTTCCTCGTCGGCAACACCGAGACGCCGTGTGAGCTCGTGCAGGTCGGCCACGTGCGCCCGTGGGAGCTGTCACTCGAGACGCCCGAAGAAGAGCTCTCCGCCGTGCCGACGCACGAGATGTGGGGGCAGATCTACGACCGCCTCGTCGCGCTCTCGCAGACGCATCGCACGATGCTCGTCTTCACCAACACCCGCCGCCTCTCGGAGCGCCTCGCACACGACCTCGGCGAACGCATGGGGCACGAACACGTGCGCGCGCATCACGGCTCGATGTCGAGGGAGCTGCGGCTCTCGGCCGAGGAGCTACTCAAGTCGGGCCGGCTCAAGATCATGGTCGCGACGGCCTCGCTCGAGCTGGGCATCGACGTCGGCTCCATCGACCTCGTCGTGCAGATCGGCAGCCCGCGGAACATCGCCGTCATGTTGCAGCGGCTCGGTCGCTCCGGTCACCACAAGTCGGCCATCTCGAAGGGCGTGCTCTACGCGATGACGCGCGACGAGCTCGTCGAGTGCGCGGCGTTGATGCGCGCGATTCACGAAGGCCAGCTCGACGCGGTGCGCTTGCCCGAGGCGCCGCTCGACGTGCTCGCGCAGCAGGTCGTCGCCGAAGTCGCCGCCGAAGAGTGGGACGAACGCGCGCTGTACGACGTCTTCCGCCGCGCGATGCCGTACCGCGAGCTCACCTGGGAGAACTACGAGAAGGTGCTGCACCTGGTGTCGGAAGGCGTCTCGACGAGCCGCGGCCGCTCACGCGTGCACGTGCATCGAGACCGCGTGAACGGCAAGCTCAAGGCGCGAAAAGGCGCGCGGTTGATGGCGCTGCAGAACGGCGGCGCGATTCCCGACCTGTTCACGTACCCGGCCATCGCCGAGCCCGAAGAGAAGCAGGTCGGCACGCTCGACGAAGACTTCGCCATCGACTCGATGCCCGGAGACGTCTTCGTGCTCGGCAGCACCTCGTGGCGCATTCGCCGAATCTTCGACGGAGCCGTTCGCGTCGAGAACGCCCACGGCCAGGCGCCGAACGTTCCTTTCTGGCGTGGTGAAGCGCCGGGCCGCACCGACGAGCTCTCGCTCGAGGTCGGGCGGCTGCGAGAAGACGTGCTCCAGCGCGACGACGCGCAGCAGTGGCTGGAAGAGACGCTGAAGGTGCCCGCGCACGCGGCCGAGCTGCTGGTGCGCTACCTGCGCGTCGCGAAGGCCGCGCTCACCGAGATTCCTTCGACGAAGACCCTCGTGGCCGAGCGCTTCTTCGACGAGGCCGGCGGCATGCAGCTCATCATTCACGCGCCGTTCGGAGCCCGCATCAATCGCGCGTGGGGCATGGCGTTGCGAAAGAGCTTCTGTCGCGCGTTCGACTTCGAGCTTCAGGCGGCCGCGAGTGACGACGCGATTCTGCTCTCGCTCGGAGAGCAGCACTCGTTTCCGTTGATGGACATCTTCGACTTCGTTTCGCCGGGCAGCGCCGAGCGGGTGCTGACGCAGGCGGTGTTGCAGGCGCCCGTGTTCGGAACGCGCTTTCGCTGGGCGGCGGGGCGGGCGCTCACCTTGTCGAGGCTGCGCAATGGCAAGAGGGTGCCTCCGCCGATTCAGCGCGCGCGCGCGGAAGACCTCATCGCGGCCGTGTTCCCCGAGCAGGTCGGCTGTCAGGACAACCACGGCGGCAAGGAGATTGACCCGCCCGACCACCCCCTCGTCAGCGAGACGATGAAGGACTGTCTGCGCGACTTCATGGACATCGATGGGCTCGTGCGCGTGCTCAAAGACATGCGCGAAGGCCGCATCACGCGCGTGGCCGTCGATCTGCCCGAGCCGAGCGTGTTGTCGCATCAGATGTTGAACTCCGCGCCGTGGACCTTCCTCGACGAGGCGCCGTTGGAAGAACGTCGCGCCCGCGCGGTCTCGGTGCGGCGTTCCTTGCCGTCGACCGACGAAGCTGCGTTCGGAGCGCTCGACCAGTCTGCCATCGATCAGGTCCGTGAAGACGCAAAGCCTGTCATTCGCGACGCGGAAGAATTGCACGATGCGTTGTTGCAGTTGGGCGTGCTGCCGACCGACGCAGTCGATGTGGTGCCGTGGAACGAGCTGCTCGAGGCGTCGTTGCTCCGATTGGCAGGCGAGCGTCGCGCGGGTTCCTTCGAGGTGAGCGGTCGTCGTTTCGTCTTCGCGGCCGAGCGCGTTCCGCTGGTGCAGGCGCTCTTCCCTGACGTCGGGTTGCCGCTCGCTCCGCTGCCGGGAGACCTGCCGGTCGAACGTGAAGACGCAGCGAGGCAGGTGGTGCGCGGGTGGATGGAGGTGCTCGGCCCGGCGACGCCGACCGAGGTGATGGAGCGACTCGCCCTCGGCCGCTACGACGTCGAAGGTTCGCTCACGCGAATCGAAGCGCAGGGGCAGGTGCTGCGCGGCACGTTCAGGCCGAACCGCGCGCCGGAAGCCGAAGTGGAGTGGTGCGATCGCCGGCTGCTCCAGCGCATTCATCGGCTCACGGTGGGGCGCCTGCGTCGCGACATCGAACCGCTCTCGCAGCAGGACTTCATGCGGTTCCTCTTCCGCTGGCAGCAGGTCGGTCCGCACGCGACGGCGAGGGGGCCACGTGGGCTCGCGACGGTGGTGGCTCGACTGCAGGGCCTCGAGCTGCCCGCTGCGGCGTGGGAGCGCGACATCTTCCCGTCACGCATGAAGCAGTACATCGGCGAGTGGCTCGACCACGCGTGCTTCGGTGGTGAGGTCGCGTGGGGCCGGCTCACGTTGCGCGAGCCGAAGCTGGTCGGTCCGCGGCGTGGAGATCTCTCCGGCATGGAAGGGAACGAGCTGGTCGCGGCGACGAAGCGGCCGGGGCTCTCGCGCGTGGCTTCGCTCACCTTCGTGCAGCGGCAGGACCTCGACTGGTTGCTCACGGCGGCGCGGCCGGAAGACGCGCGGCTCGCCGATGGGCCGAAGCCGTGGCCGGAAGACCTCTCGCAGGCCGCCCGTGACGTGCTGGCGGTGCTCGAGCGGCGTGGGGCGTCGTTCTTCGCCGAGCTGAATGCAGGAACGCGCCGTCTGCCGAACGAAGTGGAAGACGCGTTGTGGGAGTTGCTCGCGCGTGGGCTCATCAGCGCCGACGCCGTTCAGAATTTGCGTGTGTTGCAATCACCGAAATTGAAACGACTGCAGCGCGCACAGCAGCGCGGCGGGCCGGGGAGGTGGACGTTGCTGGCTCCACTCGAGCGGCCGGAGCCCGAGGATGTCACCGAGCGGCTGGCGATGTTGTTCCTCAAGCGCTGGGGCATCGTGTTTCGCGACCTGGTCGTGCGCGAACCGCTGTGCCCGCCCTGGCGCGAGCTGCTGCAGGTGTATCGCCGGCTCGAGACGCGCGGAGAGCTGCGCGGTGGGCGCTTCCTCCACGGCTTCGCGGGTGAGCAGTTCGCGTTGCCCGAAGCGGTCGACCTGGCGCGTTCGACGAGGCGGCTCCCGAAGAACGGCGAAGTCATCACGCTCTCGGCGGCCGACCCGCTCAACCTCACGGGCGTCGTGACGGCGGGCCCCCGAGTGCCGGCGGTGATGGGCCACCTCGTGCGCTACGTCGACGGCGTGCCCGAAGGCTCGATGCCGGCCCCGGTCGTCGAGGAGGAGCTGCCTTCGTGAAGGTGCGAGCGCAGCTCACCGCCTCGGGCCTCGCGATCGGGAGCAGAGCGTTGTCGCTCGACCGATTGTCGTCGACGGCGCGCGACTCGGTGGGGCGGCTTCCGAAGACCGTGCTCATCGAGGTCGAACTCGACGGTGACGCGGTGGTGGCGCTCGGAGACGTGCTGCCGCACCCACGCGTGGCCGCGCTCCGTGCCGTGCAAGATGCGAGGCCTCACGACGCGCTGGCGGCGATCGCCGAGCTGGGGCCGTTGGTGGAAGACGACCTCGAGGTGCGCGTCGCTGAAATCAGCGCGCTCCTTCGTGGCGGGTTTCGCGAACGCAGCGAGGCTGCCTTTGTCGCCCTCACCAACCATGGCGCGCTCGATCGCAAGACGCTCGAGCTGGCCTTCGTCGCGCTCTCTCACGACGCGCGCAGCGTGACGGCCTGCACCGAACGGTTCCTCGCGTGCTTCGAACGTCTGCTGGGAGATGAGGTCGTCGTCTGCCCGGCGCTGCGGCTCGTGCCGTTCGAACGGTGGCCCACGGCCGTGCTCGCTCGTGCGCTTGATGAAGGGCTGAACGAGAAGGCGCTCTCGACGCTCGACGTGGAGCACCTCGAGCCATGGGCCCGGCGGCTGGCGGGCCTCGACGCGGAGCGCGGGCGAAGGGCTCAGGAAAGGCTCGACGCCCTTCACGTGAAGCTGCAGAAGGCCAAAGCGCGTCGACGCGCGAAGACGCTCGCCGCTCGACCAGACTTCACGACGCTGCCCTCGTTGCCCGAGCCGCTCAGAGTCGCCTGGCACCGCGCGTACGAAGACGACAACCGGCTCTGCTTCCTGCTCGTGAAGCACTTCGACGAGCTGGCAAAGTTGTCGGCCCGCCTGGTCGAAGACCTCGAGCCCTCGATGCCACGGCGAGCCGAGGAGTTGCTCCCGTTCGCCCACGACATGGACGAGCGCTACTTCGTGCTCGACCTCTCACGGCCGACGGACGGCGACTTTCCCGTGCTCGTCATCTGCAAGGACAGTGGCGGTGACGCCTGGGAGAACTCACCCTCGAGCGCGGCGTGGCTTGCCGATGGCGGCGCGCTGCATTTCTGACGTTCGCCGAGTCGAGCCCGCTAGCGACAGGTGTTCGGCCCCACGCAACGGGTGTCGTCGAGGCACGCGATGGTGCCGCAGTTGAGCGTGAAGCAGTCCTGGTCGCCGGGCAGCGTCGTCTTCAGGCACGTCTGGTCGCACGCGGCGCGAAAGGAGTTCGTCCTCCAATCGTGAACGCAGCCGCAGCCCGAAGGAATCGTCATGGTGCCGCAGGTGCCGGTCGCTGGCCGCGTGCCTCCATCGGCGAGCACCGCCTGACACTGAATGCCGTCGTAGCGCTGACAGACGGGTTGTCGGTCGGGCACGGCGCGGCAGCGACCGGTGACGGGGTTCACCACGTACGGAGCCGTGCACTGGCACGCCGCGCCGCCACCCAGACAGGTGCCCTTGAGGCCCGAGACGCCGTTCAGCGGACCGCCTTCGTCGTCGCAGCTCGTCGTTGGTCGCGCCGGCTCGCAGACCCTCAGGCCTGCGTCGCTCTGCGCCGTCGAGCCACCAGCGGCTCCACCAGCCGAACCACCCGCCGACGTTCCTCCCGCTGCCGCGCCGCCCGCCGAGAAGCCACCGCCGCTCGCGCCACCAGCTGACCCTCCGCCACCGCTTCCCGCATCGGTCGCGCTCATCTGCGCCGGGCCACACGCGAACATGAACGCCGCCACCACCATCACCTGAAGTCGCATGACCGCCCGGTATGCCGACGGCTCTGCGAAGGGACAAACCCGAGGCCGAATTGCTTGCAGCCGGTGCTATTCCTGAGCGCATGACGAAGAAGCGAGTGGCGATGCTCGGAGCGCTGTTGGCCGTGCTGATCACCACGTGGGTCCTCGTCGACGACACGACAGCCATCGACCCCCCGCCAGCTGCGGAGCGCGTCGAGCGCGCGGCTGCTCCCCAGCGCGCAGCACCCTCCGTCTCGCCCGCGCTCGAACCCGCCAAACCGGTCGAACCGCAGCGAGGCACGAACTCACCGGCACCGGCGCCAATCATGCTCGCGCTCACACAAACGCAGCAGCAGGCGTGGCTTCCACCGGCGCCGACCGACCCGGTCTTCGACCTGAACGGAGACCACCGTGTCGAACCCGACGAACAGCAACGCGCGACCGAGCTGCTCGAGCGCGCTCACCACTTCGCCAGCAACCGCTCGGTCGACGGCACGTACCCGATTCTCAAGCCCGACTTTCGCGGGGAAGGGCGCCTCTTTCGCGCGATGGACGCAGACAGCGACGGTGCGTTGACCGAGCGTGAGTTTCTCGCCTTCGAGGCCGACTCGATTCGCCAGCTGCGCCGCTACGACCAGAACGCCGACGGCGCGCTCTCGAAGGCCGAGTTCGGCCACCTCGACTCACGCTTCGACTTCCTCGACGAAGACCATGATGGCGAGCTCTACGCGTGGGAGATCACCCTCATGCGTGGCCGCGGCAAGTGGTGAGGTGATGGTCAGCCCCACCGTGCGACGCTCGTCGACGCGAGCATGATCGCCTTCACCGACGTGCAGTACCGCGACACCGACGCGACCGCCGCGTGCATCATCGTCGACCACTTCGGCGCCGAGACGCCCCGCTCGGAGTGGACGACCGTCATCTCGCCCATCGCGCCAGACGAGCCCGGTGCGTTCTACAACCGCGAGCTGCCATGTCTGGTCGAGGTGCTGCGCCGCGCGCCACCGCTCCAGTTCGTCGTCATCGATGGCTATGTCTGGCTCGACACGCAGCGCACGCCGGGCCTCGGCGCACGTCTGTACGACGCGCTCGAACGTCGCACGCCGGTCATCGGCCTCGCGAAGACCGCGTACAAAGGCAGCGAGATGGCGCTCCCCGTCATGCGTCCCGGCTCGGCGAAGCCGCTCTTCCTCACCTGCATCGGCGTCGACGAAGCGCAGGCGCTCCAGCTGATTCGCACGCTGCACGGAGCCCACCGCCTGCCGACGCTGGTCAAGCGCGTCGACTCGCTCGCGCGCGGGCGGTGAGCGACACCCTGGAGCTCGATTCGACCACTGCGTGGCGAGCACCACTTCAACCACCGCCCGGGAGGTCAGAGTCATGCTCGTTCGTCGCGAGGCGCGGTGATCGATTCTGCGACGTGCGTGACACAGACCAAACGAGGAGCCGTGGGGCTCCCTGGAGGTCACGTGGTCTCTCAACGCATGGTGGCCGTGGTCGGGTTCTTTCTCGTCGGGTGTGGTGCCTCCGTCGGCAACACGAGCTCCGCCGTTGGCACCGAGGCCGACTTCAGCTTCTTCGTCACCAGCCTCGCCTCGTTGCGAGAACTCTCCGGCAGTAGCAGCGGCTTCGGCGGCGACCTGCGCTTCGGAGAGACAGGCGCAGGCGCAGGCCTTCGTGGTGCCGACAGGCTGTGCGCGACCATCGCTGAGCGCAGCCTCACTGGTTCGGGTTCGAAACCGTGGCGCGCGTTCTTGAGCGTCAGCGCCGACGCGAGTGGAGCGCAGGTGAACGCCATCGACCGCGTCGGCACCGGCCCCTGGTACGACCGCGTCGGGCGCCTCGTCGCCTCCAACAAGACCGACCTGCTCGCACAACGGCCCGCCAGCGCCGACGCCGCCATCATCAAAGACCTGCCCAACGAAGACGGCGTGCCGAATCACGCGCCCGACGGCGTGCAGGTCGACAACCACGACATGCTCACGGGCAGCGACACGAACGGAAAGCTCGCGAGCGGCGGC
>JAEUJR010000662.1 GCA_016793585.1 Archangium sp. | reverse complement strand
ACCTTGAAATCGGACGACGACCTGGGCGTGTTCGGTGAGCAGGTCGACGACCTTGCCCTTGCCCTCGTCACCCCACTGCGCTCCCACGACGACGACGTTCGGCATGGGCCGACTCATAGCCCACCGCGCCCCGGGCGCGCGTCGAATTCCCGTTACGCCGACGTTGCATGACCTGCCTCACGTGCGGTGTCTCGAAGGACTTCACGCGGGCGCAGCGCCTTCGAGCCCATGGCAGCGCGTCACGTAGCCGCAGCCCAGGTTCAGGCACGTCGGTCGTTCGCGCAGCGGCCACTGGCGAGCGTTCTGGGCGGCGATCAACCGCTTCGCTTCTCCGACGAGCGCCCGCTCGAGCTGCCCCTCGTCAGGCAACGAGTCGAGGAACCGGGGCTCGACGTCGTGATGCCGCAGGTACGAGATGCCGGCGCGCACCTCGACGCCAGGCACCTGAACGATGCGCCGCGCCGCGAGCGCATAGCACCCAAGCTGAAACGCGTACGGCGCCAGGCCCGCCTCCGAGGGCGTCGTCGTCTTGTAGTCGACGACCTCGACACGCTCGTCGATGACGAGCAGGTCGATCTGCCCGCGCAGGTGAAGCGAGAAGTCGCCGTCAGAGAGCCGCAGCACGAACGGCAGCTCGCGCAGCACGCGTCGCGCGGTGGGCAGCCGTTGCCCGTACGACGTCTTCCAGAACGCCTGCGCCCACGAGACGACCTCGTCGTCGCGCTCCGTCGGCAGGCCACTCGTGCGCTGCAACGACGTCAGCCGCTCCCGCAGGCCCCCCTGGCCGACCCACTCGAGCGGTGTCAGCTCGAGCAGCTTGTGCGTCGCGGTGCCCAACACCCGAACGTCACCCGCCGGCGGAGCCTCGTCGTCGTCTTCCCGCCACTCGAAGGAGCTGGGCCGCTCGGCCAGCCCGACCTGGTGGGCGAGATGAAAGCGACGCGGGCAGCTCACGAAGTCTTGCAGCTGCGTGACGGGCAGCATGACGTCGCGAACGGGGGGCGTGAGGGTTCGCTTCGCGCGCTGCAAGAGCGCCGCGGTCTGCTGCATCGTCGCGTCGTCGGCCTGCGCGGCAGGTTGCGGCGGGCGCCCAGGCGGGAGCGCGTCGACGTCGACCTCGATGGCCGCGCCGCGATCGTGGAACTGCTGCCACCAGAAGTCGTCGAACTTGAGCCACGCCGCCCAGGTGTTGCGCTGCGGCTTCGTCGGCTGGAACCCGAGCACCACCCGATCGCGCGCGCGGGTGAGCGCCACGTAGAGCAACCGCCGGCGCTGCGCCTCGTCACGTTTCGACTTGAGGCCCTTGCACTGCAGGTATCGCGCGCTGCCCACCGGCTCGTTCGCGAGCGGAGCCACCGCCAACCCGACGTCGCGATCGAACCGCACGCGCTCTCCGCCAGGCGGCGACGAGGCGAAGAGCTCGGGGATCACCACGACCGGCCACTCGAGGCCCTTCGCCTGGTGCACGGTGAGCAACGTCACCGCCTCGGCGTCTGCGTCGTCGAGCACGTCGCCCTGCGCTTCACGCGGCTCGGTGTCGGCGAGCTCGAGCAGCTCGCGCGCGAACTGCGCGACCGGAACGCCCTGCGCCTGACGCATCGCCGCGAGATCGAGCAGCTTGTCGAGGTTGGCCAGCGCCTGCTCGCCGAAGGGCCCGGCCGCCACCGCCACACGGTACGAGAGGGCGTCGAGCGCGACGCGCAGCAGCTGCCGCA
Organism: Archangium sp.; assembly: GCA_016793585.1. The sequence goes on along the minus strand of JAEUJR010000662.1, from coordinate 4,866 downwards.
GCCCGAGCCGGTCACGTTCGAGGAACAGCGTCACCCACGTCGTGTGGAACTTCTCGAACCGTGCACGCTCGGCCTCGTCGAAGGCCGAGAGGTCGGCGCCCCGCCCCAGCAACACCTGCTGCGCATCGAGCCCGATGACCTGCGCTCCGTCGAGCGCGAGTGACACCACGGCCGAATCAGAGAGGCCCACCAGCGGGCTGCGGAGCACGGCCGCGAACGCGATGAGGTTCGACGGGTCGGCGATCAGCTGGAGCAACGACGCGAGGTCGACGACCTCCTGGGCCGCGTAGAAGCCGCGCCCGCGAACGATGCGGTGGCGAACGCCGTGCCGCACGAGCGCCTGCCGATAGACCTCGAGCTGCGTGAAGCGCTGGAAGAGCACCGCGACATCGCCGCCGATGACGGTTCGCGCAGGCGCGTGCTTCGGCGTTCGTGGAACGATCTGCGCTCTCGGGTCTGCGAGCATCTGCGCCAACGCGCGCGCCATCGCTTCGGCTTCGGCGTCACGCAGCGCCTCGACCGACGGCTGACTCGACGCCTCGGCGAGCGCCTTCGGCAACGACAACCGCACCAGCGCGGGCCCTGGCGGAGAGACCGCACGCACGGCCGACAGGGCATCGGTCTCGGCGTCGAACTCGACCTCGAACGACAGGCTGCTGCGCGAGGGGTCGTCCCGCACGAGGAAGCGCTGGCTCTGGTTGTTGCAGAGCTCGACGACGTCGCTCGTCGAACGGCGCGACTGCTGAAGAAACTGCCGCTGCCCACCGCTGGCCTCGATGCTGCGGGCCATGCGCTCGAACACCGCCACGTCGGCGCCGCGGAAGTCGTAGATGGCCTGTTTGCGATCGCCCACGACGGCGAGCGCGGCCGGCTCGAGCGGCACGTCGATGGTCTCGGCGTTGGGGCCTTCACCGAGCTCGAGCGAGAGCGGCCGGGGCGCGCCCTCCCGCTTCTCGGCGAGCAGCAACACGAGCTCGAGCTGCACGCGGTTGGTGTCCTGAAACTCGTCGACCAGCACGACCTTGAAGCGGCGCTGGGCCTGAAGGCGCGCCTCGGCCGACGAGCGCAGCAGATCGCGGGTGCGAACCAGCAGCGCCGTGAAGTCGAGCGCTCCGAGATCGTCGAGGGCCTGCTCGTACGACGCGATCGCCTCTTTCACGAGCGCCCGAACGGTCGCGTCGTACGGAGCCATGCGCCACGCCATCCACGACGCGCCCGGGCTTCCAGTGCCGTCACTCTTCCCGCGCAACGAATCGCGCAGCATCACCACGTCTTGCCTGCGCCAGTTCTTCGTCGCCTCGTCGAGCGCGTCGCGGTGTTCGGGCCAGGTGTCGACCGTCACCTGCGCGAGCCGCCGGCAGATCTCGTCGACGCGCGCGCGATAGGCGTCTCGAACGTCGAGCGTGCGCTGCACCGACGTCGCCATCACGCGCAGCCCACGAATCGTCGCGAGGAACGCCTCCTTCGCTTCGTCCTGATCCTGAACCGGAATCAGCTCGACCTGGGTGCCCTCTTCCCGAATCGCCGCCGAGGCGCGAACGAGCGCGCTGACGAGGCCCCACTGAGAGTCGGCACCGAACCCGAAGTCGCGCACCAACTCACGCACCAGGGCGTCGCCTGCTTCGAGGCGAGCCAGCACGACCCGCTCGACCGACTCAGCGAACAACTGCTTCGCGTCGCGATCTTCGAGCAGCTCGAACGAGGGGTTCACGCCGGTGCCCGCGGGGGCGCGCCGCAGCACCTGCGTCATCACCGAGTGGAACGTGCCGATGCTGGCGGCGCCGAGATCGTCACGAATGGCGCGCCAGAACTTCTTCGGCGGCATCGGCTTGCCGAGCGCGGCGAACGAGGTCTCGAGCTCGAGCTCCCGCTGCTCACCCTTCGCACCGCCCGTCGCGAGGCGATCGAGCCGCTCGCGCAGGCGCTGGCGCATCTCGGCGGCGGCCTTGTCGGTGAAGGTCAGCAGGCACAGGTTCGCGGGCGAGACGGGGTCATGGCCTTCGCGCGCGCCAGCCAGCACGTGCAGACACAGCGTGATGAGGCTGTAGGTCTTGCCAGCGCCTGCGCCGGCGAAGAGCGCCAGGTTCGACTCGAGGCGGAGCGCGCGCTCGAGCGGGCTCGCCTGGTCGGGTGGCGGAGGGGGCGGCGGCGGCGGCGTGTTCCTCGGCACCGGCAGCACGCCGAAGTCGAAGCCCATCTGATTCTGCAGAGCGCTCCGTCGGGCGGCCATGGTCAGTCGCCCTCCGTCTCGCTCAACCGGCGCGCCGAGATGCGGCAGACGCTGCGCAGGTGGCAGTGCTCGCAGTCGAGCGGCCGGGCGCTGAAGTCTCCACTGCGCAGCGAGTGCTGCAACGTGTGCACCGAGTTGGCGAGGTTCGGCAGCTCCTGCATGGCCAGGCGGCGGCGGTGATCGACGTCGACGGCCAGCACGTCTTCGAGCGAGTAGTCCGCGTCGCGCAGCACGCGCGAGAGCACGAGCGACTCGCTCTTTCGCAGGCCGACCCACGCCGCGTCGACGCTGCGGCCCGGGTACATGGTGCGCGCGACGAACAGGTAGAGCGGCAGTTGAAAGTCGGTGAGCAGCAGCCCGTCGAGGCGCTCCTTCTGCGTGCCGGGCCGCGAGAGCTTGTAGTCGATGACGGCCACCAGCCCCGGCGCGAGATCGAGCCGGTCGATGGCGCCCGTGAGGAAGATGGGGCGCTCGTCGGGAAGCCCGGGCGGAATCGACACCTGCTGCACCGACTCGGGAGCATCGCGCCGGCCGAACGTGCTCTCGAACGCCTTCGGAATCGCGCCGACGATCGGCGTGATGGCTGACTCGAACACCAGCCGCAGCAGCTCACGGCGCGCACGATCGACGCTGATGCCGAAGAGCAGATGGTGGCCCACCGGCATCGTGCGCCCGACCTCTTCTGCAGCCGCCGCGAGCGCGCCGTCGAGCTGATTCGACACGTGCTCGAGCTGCAGCTTCGACGGCGGCCAGCGCCCCTGGGCCTGCAAGGTGGGAATGAGCCGCTTCAGCGCCGAGTGGAGCAGGTCGCCGAGGGCCCGATGATCCATCTCCTCGCCAGCGGTTTCGTCTTCTTCGAGGCGCAAGAGCCGTCGCCCGAGCCCGAGGAAGTGACACTTCGACCAGGTCTCGAGCTGACTCGCGCTGATGGGCCGAGCAGCGCCCCACTCGAGCGACGGCAGCAACCTCGGGAGCACACGCTCGTCGAGCACCGCGCCCGAGAACCGACCGGGCTTCACGTCAGGGTGCGAGAAGAACCGGAGCCGCTCGATCTCGATCGCCGACATCGTTCGGGCGGTGCTCGCCCAGGCGTCGTTCACCGTCAGGCGCTGCAACGCCAGCGCGCGGTGGTCGCGGGGAGACTGTCTGGTCTCGAGTGGGCTGAAGATCTCGAGCGCCGCACGAACCGACAGCTCGGCGGCCGACTGCACGTCGTCGAGCAGGGGCACCGGCCGGTGGGCGCGCAGCTCGATCGGCAACGCGACCACGCGCTCGAGCGCATCGAGGAAGGGAGACCGCAGCGCTTCACGTCCACGGGCGTCGGTTCTCGGGAAGCTCACCGTCACCACCGGCGCCAACAGCAGCGCGTGGTGCAGTAGCAGCCGATCCTCCGCGAGCCGCAACGGCAGCGCGACGCCGTCGTCCATCACCGAGAGCCGGAACAACGTCGTCGAGCTCGCGAGGTTCACCTCGACGCGCTCGTCTTCGGACAACAGCGGCGCGGCACTCGGCCGACCGGGGAACCGCCCGTCGAGCAGCCCGCCGAGGAACACTTCGTCGAACGCGCTGCCGGGCAGCTCGCGCACGTCGACGAGCCACACCGCGCCAGCCCGGGGCCCACGTGCCGGCAGGTTCACTTCCCCCGCCGCGAGCACGAGCCAGCGCGCGAAGACGCGACGCTCCAGCTGCACGGCGCCGAGCCCCGACTTCTCGAGCGACGTGCGCAGCGAGCGCACCAGCGAGCTCAGCGCGTCGAACGACGCCTGATCTCGGGCGACCGCGTGATCGATCTCCGCCTCGAGCAGATGACCGACGGCAGGGCGATCGACCTCCGAGAGCGCCTCACCGATGCCGAGCGAGCCGACGGCCTTCCACCACGTCTCGAGCATCGACGACGCCGTTCCGCGAGCCGGAATCGAGCGACCCAGCGCCAACACCCGCTTCACGCCACCAATCAACGTCTCGAGCGCCTGCACGTCGGCAGTGAGCACACGCCGCTCGACCGCCTCGCGGGCACGACGATCGCGCAGCGCGCCGAGGCGAACCGTCCACGCGCCCTGCCCGTCTTTCTCGCCGATCACGTCGTCGCGCACGCCCGCCTCGGCGAACGCACCACGACACGGCGGCATGCCCTTCGACAACGCACGCGCGTACCGGCTCTCGAGCAGGCTCGCGACCGCATCGGCCGGAAACCGCTCGTCGGCCAGCGTCAGCAGCGACAACGAGAGCCGCCCAATCGGGCTCGCCGCGAGGGGAATGCCGAGCCGCGCGCGCGCGGGAATGCCCAGGGCGTCGAGGTGCTCGACCAACAGCTCGGTGTCGTCGGCGAGATCTCGAAACGCGATGGCGACGCGCTCGGGAGGCGTGCCCTGCTCGAGCGCCTGCTTCACGCCCGCTGCGATGGCGCGCGCTTCGTCACGCGGCGACGCACACGAGACGACGCGAAGCCCGTGTGCCGGCCCCTGGGTCGCCGCGGCGGCGAACACACTTCTCATCTGAACACCCAGCTCGCTCGACGACGACTCCGGCACCAGCTCGGCGCCCTGCAACGACTCCCAGCGCTTCTCGAAGAAGCGCGCGACCTGCCCGACGAATGCGTCGGTGTGCGGGCTGCCGGCCCAGGGCAACACCAACCG
>JAEUJR010000592.1 GCA_016793585.1 Archangium sp. | reverse complement strand
CCGACGCCTTACGACGCGACAGCTCGCTGGAGTCGATCTCCGTCAGCTCCCGCTCCAACGCCGCGACGAGCTCTGGCGCGACCGACGCCTTCGCCCGGCCGATCGCCGCAGCCAGCGGCGTGGCCAGACTCTTCACGGTGCCGAGGTTGGCGAAGTCGCGCGCCGCCGCGAAGCGCAGCGGGCCGACCAGGGAATCCAGCGGGTGCGGGCTACTCGACATCCTCGTACGTCACCTTGAGCACGTCGTACTCCTTGACGCCGCCCGGGCTGTTGATGGTCACGGTGTCGCCGACCTTCTTGCCGATGAGGCCACGCGCGACCGGCGAGTTGATCGAGATCCACCGCTTCTTCAGGTCGGCCTCGATCTCTCCGAGAATTCGGTACATCACCTTCTTGTCGGTCTCGAGATCGAGCAGCTCGACGGTCGCGCCGAACTTCACGTCGTTCGAGCCCTTGAACTTCGCGATCTCGATGATCTCGGCGCGCGCGATGAAGCCATTGATGTCGCTGATGCGCCCCTCGATGTGGCCCTGCTTCTCTTTCGCCGCGTGGTACTCGGCGTTCTCGCGCAGGTCTCCATGGGCACGCGCGACCTCGATCTCTCCGGAGATCTTCGGGCGCTCGACGCTGATGAGCTGTTTCAGTTCGTCTTGCAGCTTGCGCAGGCCCCAGGCCGTCATGGGCACTCGATCACTCATGTTCGTCACCGTTCGACACGAAGCGCTGAAAGCGGCCTCGTTTGGAAGGGGCGCACCGTATCGCCACCACGCGGCAAGGGCCAGCGAGGTTTCGAGGTCGAGGCCCCTCCGATGCGCTAACCTGCCCTCGTGCTTTCGATTCACGAGCTTCACCGCATCGCCGCCTCGATGAAGGCGGAAGACTTCGAGAAACAGCTGGGGCCGTTCGTGCTGGTGCAGCGCCCGCCCGACGAGATGACGCAGCAGCGCGCCATTCAGCTCGGCGCCAAGCGCACCATCGCCCTCAACCGCAACGCGACGAAAGACCCGATGTCGCTGCTGCTCGAGCTCGAAGATCTGCTCATCACCACGCTGCCGCCGCTCGACTCGCACGAGAACCTCTCGGTAGGCCGCCTGCCCGACTGCGACGTGGTGGTCGACGACCCTTCGGTCTCGAAGCACCACGCCACGCTCTCGTGGGACGACACCCTGCAGCAGGCGCTCGTGAACGATCTCGAGTCGAGCAACGGCACCACCGTCAACGGCGTCGACGTGAAGCAGCCCCGCGCGGTGAACGACGGCGACGAGATCGGCTTCGGAGACGCGCGCTTCCTCTTCCTGCGCTCGCGCACGCTGCACTCGAGACTCGGTCGCTCGAAGGCCAAGTGACATGCTCTCGGTGAAGGAGCTCAAGCTCTACTCCCAGCGCCTCACCGACTCCGAGTTCCGCAAGCAGCTCGGGCCCTTCGTGCTCATTCAGCGCCCGCCAGGCGCCGGGGGCCACGACACGAACAAGATGGGCGTGCCTCCGAACGCGCAGCGCACGTCGATGGCGCGGCCCGAGGTGGTCTCGACCGGAGCCCTGAGCCTGCTCTTCCAGTTCGACGATCTCATGGTGGCCACCGTGCCCCCGATGCAGGACGTCGACGAGCTCACCGTGGGCCGCTCGCCCGACAACGATCTCGTCATCGACGACGCCTCGGCCTCGAAGCGCCACGCGAAGCTGCGGTGGGACGACGCCAACAAGCGCTGCACGATTCAAGATCTGCAGTCGACGAACGGCACGTTCTTGAACGCCAGCGTGCGCCTGCGCCGCGAGACGACGCTCAAGAACGGCGACATCCTCTCGTTCGGAGAGGTGCAGTACTGGTTTCTGCTGACCGACACGCTGTACGTGAAGCTGCGCGGGGGCGATTCACGCGCGCGGCTGTGAGGCGGCATGAAGGCACTGTCGTTCTGCTGTCTGCTCTCGCTGGTGGCCTGCTCTGGCGCGATGCCCGTGGTCGACGCCGGCACGCCCTTCGACGCCGGCTCGTACACCCCGGTCGAGTCGCGGCAGCTGGGCCTCAACGACGTCACCTACCTCTTTCCCCTCGTGGCCGACGCGGGCAGCCCGTTTCCCGCGCCGGAGTCGATGATTCCGTACCCGCTCTTCGATCGCATCAGCACCGTGCCCGGAGACGTGGTGACCGACCTGCGCCGGCTGCAGCTCGTCGCGCTGCGCTTCGATGTCTGTGATCGCGCCGCAACCGGGCCCTGCCCCGAGGCCGCCGATGGCGTGATTCGCCTCGTGCTGCAGCCCACGTTCAACGACGGCACCGCCGAAGACGTCGCCTTTCACGCGTTCTACCCGGTGCCGCGCAGCGAGGTGCCCGAGGTGGTCGATCTCTTCCGCGCGCTCGCCCGCTTTCAAGACGTGCCCACCGCCAGCGCGCTCAAGGTGAACACCGCCCTCGGCACCAACGCGCTCTTCACCTCGACCCTCGTCGGCTTCGTGCGCAAGTACGCGCTCGCCTCGAACATCTTCCGGCTGACGGTCTTCGGGCAGAAGACCAACCAAGCCGCGCTCATCTGGGTGTTCCGCGGCGTCGAGCGACGAGGAGACCAGTTCGTTCGCATTCAGATCCCCGGCATTCAGGAGATCGATCAGGTCACGCTGCTGTTCTCGTCGACCGAGTTCCGCACCATGCCGCAGGCCAACGAACCGAAGGGCTTCGCGCGCGCCATGAACGCGAGTGACTTCCGCATGGCGAGCCCGGCCGATCAGCGCGAGGCGCTCGAGGCGATGGCGGCCAGCGACAACCCCACGCTGAACACGTCAGACACGATTCAGTGCGTGACGTGCCACGTGACGACGACGGTCATGGCCGATCGGTTGAGCATCGCGAACGTGAGCGCCGGCAGCCTGACGAACCGGTTCACCTCGACGCAGTTCGATCTCACGCCGCTGGGAGATGACTCCGCCCGCTTTCGCACCCTGCGGGCCCTGGGGTGGATTCGCTCGAGCCCGCTCGTCGCGCAGCGCACGGTGAACGAGACCGCCAACGTGATCGCCGAGATCGAGGCCCGGTTTCCGCCAGCGCGTTAGGCCAGCTCGAGGAACAGCAGCTCGGGCTTCTCGATGTACTTGATGAACTCGTACGCGAAGTCGGCGCCGACGCCGCCGTCGATGACGCGGTGATCGAAGCAGAACGAGAACAGCGCCATCTGGCGAATGACGATCTGATCGTTCTCTCCGACGATCGGGCGCTTGCGCATGCGGTGCACGCCCATGATGCCGACCTCGGGGTGGTTGATGATCGGCGTCGCGAAGAGGCCGCCGGTCTG
>JAEUJR010000581.1 GCA_016793585.1 Archangium sp. | reverse complement strand
TGGGAAGAGCTGGCGCCAGTCGTCGGCTCCACCATCGCCGACGTGAACGCGCTGCTGGCCGAGCTGGCGTCGCAGTTTCCCGAAGGTGAGCTCGAGGTCGACGAGCGGCACGCGCGGGTCGACGAGGCCCTGCAGCGTGGCGCGACCGAGCTGCGCACCGAAGTCACCGCGTTCGGCATGCGCGTGCGCGACCCGTCGGTGGTCGGCGATCGCTGGAACCTGATCTCCGAGCTGCAGAGCTTCCGCTACCGCTTCCGCGATCGCATCGGCGCCATGGTGTTCGACGGCGCCCAGCAGCTCGCCGACTGCCGCCGCCGCGAGGTCGACCCGGGCTACGACGAAGAGCTCGCTGCCACGCTCGTCGTGCGCAGCACCACCGCCGATCTGCGCCGCCTCATGCGCGCGCGCATTCACAAGGTCAGTGAGGCGGGCCCCGAAGACGTCGAGTGGAACGCGCGGCAGATCGAGAAAGAGCTCAACGCCTTCGGCCGCACCGCCGCCTGGCGCGCCCTGCGGGCCCACGACAAGAAGGCGATCCTCGAGTTCCGCACGCGGCTCAAGGAGATCTCCCACCCCGAGCTCAACAAGCTCGATCTGCTCTCGTTGCTCGAGCCCTTCGTCGAGTTCTGCGACAACTTCGACGCCATCAACCGCCGCGAGTTGCTCATTCAGCACGACCAGGAAGTGCTCGCGACGATGGGCGTGACGCTCGAGCGGGCGGTGAACGCGGGCACCGACGCCGACGCGTTCCAGGCCTTCACCGAGGCCGTGGGGGTCGCGCAGGCCATGTATGGCAAGAACGGCGACTTCGATGGCTTCCTGCGGAAGCTGCGCAAGACGCCCGTCACCGTCGAGACGGTTCGCGCCGAGATCGAGCAGTTTCTCGTGATCATGGCGAACCTGTCGGCGGTATGAGAGCGGCGTGTTGCCGCTCGCCCAGGCTGATCTCTCGTTCGTTCGCGCCGTCTTCACCGATGTCGATGGCACGCTGACGAGCCGCGGGCAGCTGACGTCTTCCACCCTGCGCGCCATCGAGTGGCTCACTGCGCACGACGTGCAGGTGGTGCTGGTGAGCGGCCGGCCCTCGGGCTGGGGTGAGTGCTGGGCCAGGCAGCTGCCGGTCGCGGGCGTCATCGTCGAGAACGGCGGGCTCGCCTACGTGCGGCGCAAGGGCCGGCTCCACAAGGTGTACGCAGAGGCTGATTCGGTTCGCAGAAAGAACCGCGCCGCCCTCGAGCGGCACGTCGCCGCCGCGCTGAAGGCCGTGAAGGGGGCGCAGCTGTCGATGGACTCGGTGGCCACCGAGGTCGATCTCGCCATCGACTACGCCGAAGAGTCGTCGCTGGGCCACGAAGGCGCCGACGCGCTCGAGGCGTTCCTCGCCGGGCGCGGCGTCACGGCCGTGCGCTCGTCGGTGCACGTGAACTGCTGGCTCGGGCCCTTCGACAAACGCACCGCCGTCGAGTCGTTCCTGCGCACCGAGTGGAAGACGACGCTGCAGAAGCGCGAGCGCCGCTTCGTGTACGTCGGAGACTCGTTCAACGATCAACCGCTGTTCGAGGCGTTCCCGCTCTCCATCGGGGTCGCCAACGTGAGGCACGTGCTGGATCAGCTCACGCACCCGCCGAAGTTCGTCACCCGCGCACCCGAAGGCAAAGGGTTCGGCGAGGTGGCAGACGCCATCGGCCGCGCTCGTCGGGCGCAGAGAGGCAGTTCATGAGTCACCTCGCGAGGCTCGAGCTGAAGTCGGGGCTCGGCCGTCACCTGCGCGCCGGTCACCCGTGGGTCTTCAAGAAGGGGCTCGCGAGCATTCCGCGCCTGCCCGCTGGCAGCGTCGTCGATCTCGTCGATGGCCATCGCTTCGTCGCGCGCGGCTACTTCGACCCGTTCTCGGCCATCGCGGTGCGCGTGCTCACGCTCGACCCGAAGGTGGAGATCGACGAGGCCTTCTTCGAGCAGCGCATCGGCCGGTGCGTGAAGGCGCGGCACGATCTGATCGAGCTGTCGGGCACGAACTCGTATCGGCTCGTGCACGGCGAAGGTGACGGGCTGCCCGGAGTCGTCATCGATCTCTACGCGGGGTGGGCGGTGCTGAAGCTGTACTCGGCCGGCCTGACGCCCTACCGCCCGCTCATCGTCGACGCGCTGGTGAAGACGGTGCCGGGGCTCGAAGGCGTGATCGGCCGCGACGAGGTGGGCCGTGACGACGCCGATGTCGACGAAGACAAGGGCAACGGGCAGGTGTTGTGGGGCAAGGCGGCTCCGAACCCGCTGACCATCGAGGAGCGCGGCGCGAAGTTCCTGGTCGACGTCTACGCGGGCCAGAAGACCGGGTTCTTCCTCGATCAACGCGAGAACCGGTTTCTGCTGCGGCGGCTGGGCAAAGGCCGCGACGTGCTCAACTGCTTCTGCTTCTCGGGCGGGTTCTCGGTGAACGCGGCGCTCGGTGGCGCCAGGAGCGTGTTCTCGGTCGATCAAGACGCCGACGCCATCGCGCTCGCGCGAGAGAACTTCCCCCTCAACGGCCTCGAGCCCGCCAGCCACGACTTCCTCGCCGCCGACGTCTTCGAGCTGCTCGAGTCGTTCAAGCAGGAGGGCCGAACCTTCGATCTGATCGTGCTCGACCCGCCCGCGTTCGCGAAGAGCCAGAAGGCCGTCGAGAGCGCGGTGGCGGGGTATGCGTCGCTCAACCGGCAGGCGCTCGCGCTGCTGAGGCCGGGAGGGCTGCTCGCCACGGCGTCGTGCTCGGCGCGTGTCACGCAGCAGATGTTCCTCGATGCCGTTCGTGAGGGCGCGTTCAACGCGGGCGTCGATTT
>JAEUJR010000569.1 GCA_016793585.1 Archangium sp. | reverse complement strand
CGTCGATCACGGCGTGAAACACGGCGAGCTTGCTGTCGAAGTACCGGTAGAACGTGCCCAGCCCGATGCCGTGCGCTTCCGCGATCTGACTCACCGTCGCCGCGTGAAAGCCCTGCTTCGAGAAGACCTTTGCGGAGGCCTCCAGAATCTCGCGCCGCTTCTGCTCCGTCTTGACTCGCGCCATTTCGACCTGTGCTTTCAGCATGTTGAAGCTATTTCGACAACTGGACTTGCTGTTTTGATAACGGCAATGATACGTCACTTTCGAAACGCATTCCAGGAGGAGCCATGGTTCAAGTCGACGTCTTCTGGTCGTACGGCATCGGAGCAGGTCTGGGGTTGGCGAGCGCGGCGAGAGGGCTCGTAAAGAACGAGGCACCACGCGACGCGCTTCGCAGCACCGACGCGTTTCACACGCTGCTGTTTCTCGCGATCGTCTTTGCGCCGTCGGGCTTCGTGCTGCTGTGGAACTTCCCGTCGTGGGAGACGATGCACGTCGGCACGCGCGAGCTTCCCGGCTGGTTGGTGGCGATCTTCGGCGTCACCAACATCACGCAAGGTCTGCTCGGCTTCGCGGTGGCGCGCTGGTTGTCGAGCCGCGGCCGGGCGTTCAGCGCGTTGCTCCACTGGCTCGGTGGCTACTTCGGCATGTTCTTCATCCTCGTTCACGGGTGGGACGGTAGCGGCCACCAGCGCTTCTTCTCGCCGACGCGCGAGGCGTTGACCGGGTGGTCGTGGAGCACCGCGGACTTGTGGCTCACCAGCGACGTGGCGCTGACGCTCATGGCGATGGGCGTGGTGCTCATTCCCTGGCTCGTCGGCCTGTCGGTGGTGTGGCTGCGTGCCTCGAAGCGGGCTCCGGGTGCCGCGGTGCTGTCGCTCGCGATTCTGCTGCTGCTCGTCGTCGGCGTGCCTGCGTTCGCGACGCTCTCGAGTCTGCTGGTGCGCACCCTCGGCGCCATCGGGGGCGCCGTCTCGACCCTCGTGCTCGCCGCCCTGCTCTGCCACCGCCGCGTCGGGCCGCTCCGTCGGCTGTTCTCGTGGTTCGGCTTCGAAGAGACCGTGGCCGCGCCTTCGCTCGTCGGGGTGCCAGCATGAAGTCGGTGCTGATCACCGGAGCCGGCGGCGGCATTGGCCGTGCGCTCGTCGAGGTCTTCACGAACGCGGGGTGGCAGGTGCACGCCTCGGAGCGACGAGGGCCGGGTCTCACGCTCGACGTGACGAACGATGACTCCGTGCGGCTCGCGAAGGAGCAGCTCGGCGTGCCCGACGTCCTCATCAACAACGCCGGGCTGGGCCTGCTGGCGCCGATGGCCGAGACGAGCGACGAGGCGATCACCCGACAGTTCGAGGTGAACGTGCGTGGGCTCGCGCGGGTGACCCGCGCCTTCGTGCCCGAGATGATTCGCCGTGGGCACGGGCGGGTGATCAACGTCGGCAGCCTCGCGGGCACCTTCACGCTGCCGTGGTTCGGTTCGTACGCGGCCACCAAGCACGCGGTCGAAGCGATGTCCGATGCGCTGCGCCTGGAGTGCACGCCGTTCGGCGTGAAGGTCTCTCTCATCGAGCCCTCGGTCGTGGGCACGGGCTTCGTCGACGCCGCCATCGACTCGCTGCAGCGCGCCGCCGAACACTCGGCCTGGAGAGGCCCGCTCCTCGAGGGCGTTCGCCGACAGGCCACCTTCTCGCTCGCGCAGATCACGCCGCAGCAGGTCGCGCAGGTCGTCTTCCGCGCTGCCACCACCCGCGCTCCACGCGCGCGCTATCGCGTCGGGCGACTGGCCTCGTTTGTCCTCCGAGTCGCTTCCCTGCTACCAACCCCGGTGGTGGACGCCGTGATGCGTTCGTTCACCGGACTCACCCCGCCGTCACGGTCGTTGCCCCCGCCAGCCGAGGAGTCCCACGCATGATGTCGCTCGAAGGTTTCGCATTCGATCCACCTGCCGGCTTTCGCACCGAAGAAGTCACCATCGGCCTTCGCATGGGCCTGCCGGGCAGTGGCCCACAGCCGAGCTTGATGGTGCAGAGCAAGGCGGCGCGCCCTGGCGTTTCGCTCGAGACGCTCGCATCAGAGACGATGACCGAGCTCGCGCAGACCGTCGCCAACATCAAGAACCTCACCAACGGCGCGATGACCTTCGCCGACGGCGGCAAGGGCGCCGTGCTCGCCTACAACTTCCCCACGCACGTGGGCGACATGCGCCAGTACTTCGTCATGCGCCTCGACGGCGGGCGGCAGTGCAACATCACGCTCACGCTTCCCCAGGCGGCGCTCACCGACTCGAACGCCGCTTCGTTCATGAAGGCCATCGCTTCTCTCAAAGCCGTCTGACCCGGAGCTCCACACCATGTCGAACACGATTGGACCAAAGGCCCCGACGATCGCCGCGCCCCGCACGACGAACGAGCCGCGCACCAGCACGGCCGCAGCCACCCCGACCGCCGCGACACCCGCGGGGTGGCAGGCGAACGGCGCGACCCGGAAACCGAGCGTCGCAGCCCAGGCGATCGCTCCGGGCTCGGGCAAGACCGAGGTGATGTGTCCGGTGCTGCGCGCGCTGGTCAACGAGGGCCGCGTGCAGATGGCCCCTGATGGCTCGGTGAACCTCGACGAGCTGAACAAGGCCGTGAAGGAGCTCGGCGGCTCGAACGCGCTCGGCGCGGCGACGTGGGGCATCGGCACCATCGGAAACAAGCCGACCGACATTCTGCACAACCTCACGCACCGCGAGATGAACGTCGTCAACCTGCCCGAGGGCATCGTTCCCCACCCGGCTGACACGCAGATCTTGAGGAACGGAAAGTTCGACGAGGCGAAGTTCGAAGCGCTCGTGTCGCATGCCCAGAACGGCGTGATGACGACCGACTCGTTCGCGAACGCCATCAGCGACAACTACCGGCGCGATCTGAAGGCCGGCGCAGGCGTCATCGACTCGTCGGTGCGCGGGCTCAACTTCGCGCAGCTCGAGTTCGCGGGGCTCTTGTCGGTGTTCGGCAAGAAAGATCCGGCGACGGGGAAGACCGGCATCAAGGTCGACGATCTGCGCACCCTGTATCAGCAGGGCACCATTCCGCCCGGCATGCAGAACCAGAAATCGGGCGTCGTCGAGGCGATGGCGCTGCAGG
>JAEUJR010000518.1 GCA_016793585.1 Archangium sp. | reverse complement strand
CCCGCACCGAAGGCAGCTCTCGCGCCGGGTGCGTGTGTTCATCGACTGGCTCGAGGCGTTGCTCCGAGAGACGCTCTCAGGGAGCGGCGGCTCCTGATTGCGGGCTTTGGCTGTCGAGGGCGGCTCGAGTGATCAGCAGAGCACGCTCCCGAAGAGGAGCCCGCTGAACACGTGGCGTCGGAGCGCCCACTGACAGGCCTCGCGCTCATTCAGGCGCAGTGCGTTCATTGCTTCTGAAGCGACGACCCGCCATGCGCGCCGCGTCGCGACTCGCGCGACTCAGTGCCTCGAACTCCGCCATCGCCGCGAGCTGGCCGGGACGCCAGACCAACGCGCTCAGCGACTGCTCGGGCACGGCTGCTGAACGTGTCGAGTTCAGACGTCGCCGCAGTACCGCGCCCACGCAGGGCTCGGAGCACCTGCCTCCTCCTGCGCTTCGATCTCGGCGTTCACCTGCTCGAGCGCCGCGGTCCAGGTTGCCTCCTCGGCGCTCTCGTCGTCGAGCAGGCGTTCGAGGGCTTCACGCGACGGGTACAGCACATCGAGCGCGTGCGCTGCCGCCCGTTTCGTCTTCGGAGCCAGCTTCGCCACCGTCGCAAACTCACCCGCGTCGAGCGCCTCATAGAGCGGTCGCAGCACAGGCTCTTTGGGGAACAGGTCGGTGAGCATGACGAACTCCCCGTCTTCGCGCAGGCCGTCGAAGTCGCGCTCGTGACGTGCGAGGCCGCGCACGGCGATGGCGCCCCCCGAGTGCTCCAGCGCCGCGTGAAGATGCCGCAGCACGAGCGCCTTCTTTCCCACACGCGCGAACAGGCGTGCTGCCAGGTAATGCGTCTCGGCGTCGGCCCCGTCTGCCGCGAGCGCGCGCTTGAGGAGCGCCAACGCCTTCACCACGTCACCTTCGTCGGCGACGTGCTCGGCGAGCAGCCGCAGGCTCGGCGCGTGGTCGAACTTCAACCCTTCGACGACGAAGCGTGCCGCCCCGAGCGCGCGCGGCGGGTCTGCTTCGAACGCGTCGACGAGGCGATTGGCGAGGCCATGCGGCTCCCACGAGCGCTGCTCCTTCACCTCGTCGTCCGTCTCGGCGGCCTGTGCCGAGGCAATCAACTCGAACGCCTTCTCGAGTGAGCGCTGCGCAGCGGTCGTCTTGCCCATCACCCACAACGCCAGGCCGAGCCAGCCGTGCGAGGCGAAGTCTCTCGGGTCCACCACGAGCTGTTCGCGGGCGAGCGTCTCGACGAGCTCTGGCTGCTGGCTCAGCCACGCGTCTTCGATGGGGTGCAGCGACTCACCGCCCTCGTCATCGGGCATCGGCATTTCACCAGTCACGTCGTCGCTGCTCATGGTCGTGCTCCAGAACCGCGCTGGTCAGCGCCGATACGTCCAGTGCCAGGGCTCGGTGCGCACGTCGTTGACGAAGCCGTACTGGCGCGCGTTTCGAGCGAGCCACTTGTACGCGCGGCTCGAGTAGCCGCCGACGCCGATGTCGACCGAGAGCCCGCCCTGGTGGTTGCTGTAGCCGGGGCGCGCGGCGAGGTTGCCGTGCCCTGCGCGGTACGCCGCATAGAGCGCCTTCTGCTGCGCCATCGTGCGGAAGCCCGAGACCGCCGGCAGGCTGATGCCCGCGCGCCGCGCCGCCGCCTTCATCTTGTTGAACGAAGCCGCCGCGTCGGTGCGCAGCATCTTGCCGTTGCCGATGGGCGCAACCTGAATGCGTCGCGCACGCCCGTTCACGTAGCCCATCACGCTCGTGCCGCGCGGGGTGCTCGATGGCCTGCTGACTGACTGCGTGCCGCCCGGCTTCTTGCCGTCGGTGAGCAGCTTGTTCCACGTGCGCGGCCCGACGATGCCATCGGCCTGCAGGTGGTAGCGCGCCTGGTACGCCTTCACCGCCCGCTGCGTGTTCTTGCCGAACGCGCCATCGATGGCGCCCGGGTTGAAGCCCGCCGCCTTCAGCTCTGCCTGCAGCCTCGACACCTGGCTTCCACGACTGTTGATTCGAAGGGTCATGCCGAATTGTCGGCAGCTGTCCCACACTCGGATTCCGAGAAGACTGTTCCGATGTTTGACACTCAGACGATCTCGGCCAGCAACTTCAACAACTTCAATCAAAGACCGGCCGCCAGCAGACGGTGCCCATGAGGGCGAAGTGCGACTCTCCGGCGATGGCGGAGCCCAGGTTCAGCTCAGCGCCGAGAGCGAGCTGAATGGGCTTGATGACGAGGTTCGCCTGCGCGCGGTGCGAGAACGTTCCGTTGATGGTGGGCAGCGTGAGCCAGGTGCCTTCGAGCGAGACGATGTCGGGCACGACGCCGATGGCGAGGCGGCCACCGCCGATGAGTGAGGTGCCGCTCCACAACGAGAAGCCGAAGCCGACGAGCACGTGCAGCCGCACCACGATGGGCCCGAGCGCGTGGTTGAAGAGACCGACGTTCGCGAGCGCGTCGAGCTGGCCCCAGAAGTAGTTCTTCGTCGCGAGCGCGTAGCCGATGGTGACGTTCGCTTCGACGCCGCCACCGTTCCCCAGCAGCGTCTTGTGCGTGTACGCGCCGCCGTGGAGCCGCACGCCGATGAGCGTCGCGCTCAGCCCGGTGTCGTCCTTCGACAGCTGCGTGCCCGTCGTCTGCCAGGGCCCCGCGATGACGCCCAGCTCCATCGGGTCGCCGACGCCGAGTACGCCCGTCTCTCCCTTGTCGGCCAGCGCGAGCGAGGCCACCAACACCGTCACCACCAACGCGACGCGGCTCACAGGCGCACCCCCGCTTCCAACGCGAAGCCCAGCGAGCCGAGGTCGAGCGTGTACCGATTCCACGAGCCGGTCGCGCGCACGAACAGCCACCGCAGCGGGTGCGCCGAGACGCTCAGGCTCAACGGTGAGTTGTTGTAGAAAATCGGCTTGTCGGACGAGCCCTCGAGCGACTTGAGGTAGTTCTGCTCGACGTACTTCTGCTCGAAGCCGATGCCGCCGAAGAGGTTCGGCACCCACTGCAGCTGAAAGGCGAAGAAGCGCCAGTTGGCCATGAACCGAACCGGCACGCCGAGGTTGTCGTAGACGCGCAGGCGAGCGCTGCCCGGCACCGGGTCTTGAATTCGGGTGTAGGCGAACGCGAGCTCCATGCCGACCTCGCCCGAGTCGGCGAACTCGATGGTGAGCGGTGTGATTTCGGCGCTGATGCCGCTCGCCGTCGACTGGCCCTGAATCGGCAGGAACAGCTGCAGGTCGAGGCTCATGTTCGACGAGAGCATGCTGTCGCCTGTCGCTTCACGGCTGCGGCGCATGGCGGCGACCTCTTCGTCCGAGAAGCGCTGGTAGTAGTCGATGCGGTAGCCCGGGCCGTACGAGGTGCCGAGGTGTTTCTGCACCAGACCCGAGCCCGCAGCCGCTTCGCCGAACGCCATGATGAGCTGCGTGACGAAATAGACCGTCATCTTCCCGAGGCCCGAGTTGCGCTCGATGAAGCGAAGCCCGGTGAGCGTCATCGGCCCCTCGGCGAAGCCGAAGCCCTGACGCGAGTACACGGCCGAGAAGTCGTAGAAGAGCGACGACAGCGCTGGCGTGACGGGCAGCAGGAACGAGAGGTCGATGGGCGGCGCGCTCGGCTTCTCGGGCTCCTCCGCCTTCTGCACGGGCACCAGCACCGCCTGCTGCACGACGGGCGCAGGCAGCACGGGCGTGACGACGGCGGGAGCGCTCACGCCTGCATCGACCGGCTGCCCTGCATCGACCTCGACGAGCCCGCCGTCCAGCTCGGCGCCTGCGTCCACCTGACTCCACGCACTCGTCGCGAACACGAGCACCACCACGAGACTGACACGCCGCACGAAGCCTCCCCGAAAACCGGGAGGCACTTTACGCGGAGTTGTGGGTGTGGCGGAAGATTCCAGTGATGCGGAACTCCCGTCAGCGACAGTACAGCGCGTTCTGGGTCGAGAACCCGGTGACGGCGCAGATGCGCACGAGCTCACCGCAGCAGCCGCTCCAGGGTTGGGTGTTGAGCTGCACGTCGGTGCGGGGAATCACGCCGCCCTGGCAGTTCTGGTACGGCCCACCGGGACCGGCCTGCAGCTGCGGAGAGATGCCGCTCGGGGTGCAGGGCGTGCCAGCGTCGGTCTCGTCTCCGCTGCCTGCGTCGACGATGGGGTTTCCCGCGTCGGTGCCGGCGTCGACTCCTGCGTCGACCACCAGGACTCCCGCGTCGACGCCCGCATCGAACCCCGCGTCGACGAGGAGGCCTGCATCGACTCCTGCGTCCAGCGCTCCAGCGTCAACCGGGTGGCCGGCATCGACTCCCGCGTCGGAGGCACCGCCGTCACTCGAGGTCGGCACGCCCGAGTCGGGCATGTCAGCGTGCTGAAGACGGTCGACCCCACAGGCAGAGGCGAGGACGAGACAGGCGACGAGGGTTCGGTACGAGTTCATGTGAACGTCATCACCCGCGAGTGGGCCGCCACTTTCCTCATCATTTCTCACACCCGAGCGTGGCGACGGTCGAGGTGAGCTCTTCATCGTAGCGGCTGTGCGGGTGTTCGCGGCGGAACGAGCTCCAGAAGGCGCAGGCGCGCGGCACGTCGTGGAGTTGATGGGTGAGCAG
>JAEUJR010000510.1 GCA_016793585.1 Archangium sp. | reverse complement strand
CTGCGATCAGGTCTATCGAATTGCGTACGAAGGCAAGAGCCCGAAGGCCGCGGTGCTCGACCTCATGGTGAGAAGCCCGAAGTCGGAGCTGGTGTGAACATGAACTCTCGTTTCCTGTCGGCGTTGGCAGTGCTCGTCGTGCTCTCTGGCTGCGACTGCGGAGGCGCGGTCAAGCGCACGTTCGCGAAGATCGAGGTGCTCGACGACATGGGCGCCGAACGCTCGACCATCGACTTTGGCCAGGTGCAGCTCAACACCACCTCGACGGCCCGCATTCGAATTCGCAGCTCGGGTACGGCGCCGCTCAACATCACCGCGGCCACCTTCTCGAACATGAAGTTCGGCAACGGCGAGACGCTGCCCATCACGCTCGCTCCGAACGACGAGCAGATGTTCGCGTTCACCTTCAAGCCGACCGAGCCCGACCTGCGTGAGATGGGCACGGTCACGCTCACCACCGACGATCCCCAGCGGCCCATGGTGCCCATCACCTTGTTTGGGACCGGCATCGCGGCCGTCGCGACGGTCATGCCGCGCACGCTCGACTTCGGAGAGGTCTACGTCGCCGAGGACAAGTCGCTCGACGTCACCCTCACCAACGCCGGCTCCAACACGCTCGACGTGACGAACGCGGTGCTGAACCCCGCGTCGCCTGCCGGACTCTCGGGAGATCTCACGCCGCTGAAGACCTCGCTCAACGCGGGCGGCACGGCGAAGGCGACGCTGAAGTTCGCACCCACCGTCACCGGCGATCTCTCGGCCACCATCGACATCACGCTCGGTGGTGGCCTCGACCCGCTGCGGGTGAACGTGCGCGGCAAGGCGATCGAGGCGGTGCCGAAGGTGTGCTTCAAGTTCGACGACTCACCGATGGAGACCTGCGCCGACCGCGCGAACACGATGCTGCAGTTCCCCTTCGGCTCGCTCTGCGACAACCGGCTCTTCCCGGCCGACGGTGGCCAGCGCTGCAACACCGCCGATGGTGGCTCGGCGGCGTCGTCGCGTTCAGGCCGACTCTACGTGCGCAACGAGGGCAACACGCCGGTGCAGTACGCGTTCAACCTGAACCTGCTCGCGGGCGGGCGCTGCGACGCGGGCACGGGCATCGACTTCGAGTTCTCGAACGCGCCGTCTCCCGACGCCGGCCGCTTCATGGTGCCGACCGTCAAGCTGCCCAACCAGGTGAGCGACCCGAAGCCGTGGGAGACCGCCCCCGTCAACGTCACCTACCGCCCCACGTCTCGCTGCCGCGACGACGCGGCCGATCAGGTTCAGATCTTCTGGACGCGCCAGGGTGAGCCCATCGGCAACGCCACCCGCCAGCCGCAGGCCATCGTCATGGTGCTCAACGGCCAGTCGTTGTTGCCGCGAGGCGTGACGTCAGACCTCAACATCAGCCTCTCGGGCCAGGTGACCGCGGTGACGCAGAACTACAACGGTCTCTCGAACATCGGCGACGCGCCGCTCACCATTCGCACCGCGCAGATCTGGCAGGCCTCGTTCCTGCCCGATGGTGGCACCGGCACCGAGCCCTTCGAAGAGTGCCTGCCCGGCGCTGGTGGCGCATGTCGTTTCTTCTGGTGGTCGACGCCGCCCACCCTGCCCACGACGCTCGCAGGCGCGACCGTGCCGTCGATGCCGGTCAGCCGCGTGCTGGGGCAGATCGGCTTCGGCCAGCAAGACGGTGGCACCGTCGCTCCGCAGGTCGGCACGCCGTACCGGGTCTTCGCCGTCTTCGAGACTGACGACCCCTACGGCTCGCCCTGCCCGTACCCGACGAGCGGCAGCTGTGTCATCTCGAACCTGCGCGCCATCGCCCAGTAAGGGCGGTGTCGTCGTCGGGTCAGATGCCCTTCATCTTCCACGTGGTGATGCGGCGCGTGTCGGTGCGCGACTCGAGAATGTTGTCCTTCTGCATCTCTTCGAGAATGCGCAGCAGCTTGAGTGACGGAATGCCGACGGCCTTCGAGATGGTGTCGGCGGTGAGGCCGTGCACCTCGCGGCGAAGCTCCTTGATGATGTCGCGCTTGAGCTCGGCCTTCTGAAGGCCGTCCATGTCCTCCGAGCGCCACGCCTGGAGGATGCCGAGGACGATCAGCAGCAGCACCAGCACCGCCAGCGCCGGGTAGACGAGGTGCGTGTTGTTCTCGAGCAGCTCGATGTAGCGGGGGCTGGTCGCGCTCGGCGGGCGCACGTAGTCGGGGGCCTGGCCGGGCAGGTCGATGAGCAACGTCAGGGCGCGGAGCGTCAGCACAGTCTCAAAAGTGTACCTCTGTCACGGCGTGAGCCAACATGCTCGCCCGCCGTGGAGCTGCTCATTCGCAACGCCGCCGTCGTCACCATGAACGCCTCGCGCGAGGTGTTGCGCGACGCCGATGTGTTGATCGAGGGCGATCGAATCGTCTCGGTGGGCCCGCACTCGCGCGCCCGCCGCCGCCTGGCCACGCGGGTCATCGAGGGGAAGGGCCTGGTGGTGTTGCCCGGCCTCATTCACTCGCACCTGCACGCGTGCCAGACGCTCTGTCGCAACCACGCCGACGGGCTCGAGCTGCTCGACTGGCTTCGGGAGCGCATCTGGCCCTTCGAGGCCTCGCACGACGCCGCGTCGATGCGCGCGTCGGCCGATCTCACCTTCCTCGAGCTCATCACCTCGGGCGCGACCGCCTGCCTCGACATGGGGTCGGTGCGTCACTACGACGCCGTCTTCGAGTCGGCGCGCGACGCAGGCCTGCGGCTCGTCGGCGGTAAGTGCATGATGGACGCGGGGCAGGGCGTGCCTGCGGGGCTGCGCGAGACGACCGAAGCCAGCCTCGCCGAGAGCCTGCGGCTGCTCGAGAAGTGGCACGGCGCCGAGAACGGGCGCCTCACCTACGCGTTCGCGCCGCGCTTCGTGCTCTCGTGCACCGAGGCGTTGATGCGTCAGGTCGGCGAGCTGGCGAAGGCGCGAGGCGTGCGCATTCACACGCACGCCTCCGAGAACCCCACCGAGTGCGATCTCGTTCGCGAGAAGACGGGCCTCGACAACGTCTCGTACTTCGATTCGCTCGGCATGCTGGGGCCGCACACCACGCTCGCGCACTGCGTCTGGGTGACGGCCGACGAGCAGCGCGTGCTGCGTCAGACGCGCACCTGCGTGTGTCACTGCCCGAGCGCGAACTTCAAGCTGGCCTCGGGCGTCGCGAAGATTCCCGAGCTCGTGCAGCAGGGCATCACCGTGGGCCTCGGCGCCGACGGCGCGCCCTGCAACAACACGCTCGACATCTTCCACGAGCTGCGGCTCGCGGCGCTCATTCACCTGCCGCGGGTCGGGCCGACCGGCTTCTCGGCGATGCAGGCGCTCGAGCTCGCCACCGTGAACGGCGCGAAGGCGCTCGGGCTCGAGAACGAGATCGGCTCCATCGAGGTGGGCAAGAAGGCCGACCTCACGCTCGTCGACGTCTCGGGCACCCACCTCACGCCCATCTCAGACGACCCGGTCGCCACCATCGTCTACTCGGCGCAGTCACGAGACGTTCGCCACGTCGTCATCGATGGGCAGGTCGTGCTGCGCGATCGGGTGCCTCAGACCCTGAACGCCGACGCCGTACGAAGGAGCGCTGCTTCTCACGCCGCGCGCCTTCTGAAGCAGCTCGACTGACGCCGCCCGCCCGGCGGTTCAGGTTGCCCCGCAAACCGCGAGAATCGCGGCGGTATTTTCCTATCGCTGCCGCGCTTTCTTCTCGGCGAGCGAGAATTTTCATAAGAACGACGGGCCCTTGCGCGATGGCGTTGCGTTTGCTTGATCGGCGCCGCATCTGATGGGGCTGCTTGTTGCCACATCGACCCGGGAGCAGACCGTGGTGAACCGAACGTCGAGCGCGATGGTGCTGGTGGTGTCGGCCGCCGTGTTCGTGGCGTGTCCTCCTGCGTCGACGGCCGTGCCCGACCCCGCGTACGAGATCACCATCGCGGGCACGACGCGCGATGCGGGCCGCCCCGTGATGGTGGTGGCCGACGCGGGGCCGGCCGAGGCTGACTGGGTGGCAGGTGAGCCGTGCCCTCCGGAGTCGTTCGGCCGGGTGGTGTTCGACGACGGCGGCTTCGAAGACACGCCCGATGGCGCCATCGTCTTCGGGCTCTGCGCGGCGGTGCGAACGGTCTCGGGTCAGGCGCTGCTCGACGGCCGGCCTGCGAGCGGGTTCAAGCTGCAGTTCAAGGGCGCGAGCGCGAACGGCGAGTACGAGAAGCTGTTGCCGCCAACGGGCCAGTACGACGTGAAGGTGCTCCGCAGCAACTACGACATCTTCTACTATCAGCCGGCCGGTGTCTTCGCGACGCACGAGGGGTTGATCGACTTCGGGCGCGTCGACCTTCGGGAGAACCAGAACCGCAAGCTCGAGGGCCGAACGCACACGCTCGCGGGCTCGGCGCTGTTCGGCGGGTTGCCTTTCACGCCCACGCGCCTGCCCAATGACACGGGCCTCGAGGTCTACGGAGCGTCGCGGCTGGGGTACGCCGCGGCGCAGCGGGTCAGCACCCAGAGTCAGGCCGGCTCGTACGAGCTCAAGCTGCTCGAAGGGCAGTTCGCGGTGTACCTGAACGCGCCGCCCGCCGCCCTCTACGGCACCGAGCTGCGCCGCTACATGGCCTACCCGACGCAGATCGTCTTCGATCACGATCAGGCCCTCGACATCGACATTCCCACCGCGACGCTCGAGGGAGAGATCACCATCGACGGCATGCCGTTGCCCGACCGTCGGCAGGGCACCGACTTCTCGTTGAACTACACGATCCCCGGCGAGCGCGAGGCGACGGTGCTCACGCACCACGAAGGTGGCTACCGCACCATCACCGGCATGGTGCCGAAGGCCGAGTACGGCATCACCCTGAGCCTCGTCGGCACGCCCGACAAGACCTACCCGGCCGAGATCTACGCCGTGCCGCTCGTCGGCGCGCTCGACCTGCGTCGAGATGGCCGGCTCACGGCGAACCTGGGCACCGAGTTCATCGAGGGCAGCATCAGCATCGACGGCGTGCCCGTGCGCCCGCGGCCCAACTACAACTGGAACATGTTCATGTACGGGTTCGCGGGCAC
>JAEUJR010000481.1 GCA_016793585.1 Archangium sp. | reverse complement strand
TACGTGTCATCGCAGACGGTCGAGACGTCGGGTGTACCCGGCTGCGCAGCCGCGATGACGGTGGCGACGGGCACGGCCTTCACCTCGGGCAGCCCGGCCCCCAGCAACGACGACGTCTGCAATTGAGCCCGCTCCACCCTCTTCGCGACGTGTGAGGATGCCCGGCATGGATTCGTTGACCGCCCGGGTCGGAGCGCTTCGCCGCCGCCACAAGGAGCTCGAGCCCGAGGTGAAGCGGCTCGAGGCCAATGTCGCCAACCTCGAGCGGCTGCTCGAGACCCGCGAAGACAGCGCGCTCGCCCAACGGCTCGAGGTGGTGCAGGCCGAGCTCGAGCGGCTGCAGACCGAGTTCGAGCGGGTGGCCGACGAGCTCGAAGGTGCCGAGGCCGAGGTGCTCGAACAGGCGCAGTCCATCGACGAGCTCGAGCGCCTGGTCGACTCGTTCTCGGCCGTCGCACAGAAGGCGCCCGAGCTGTCGACGGTGCTGAACGCGATGCGGTTGATGGTGGGCGCGCTCGCGACGGCGAAGCGGCTTCAGCGCGCCCAGCCCGGCCTCGCGGAGCCTGCCGACATCGTCTCGTCACTCACGCGCTCGCTGATGCTGCTGGCCGAGACGCTGTCGAAGGCGAGCGCGCACCCGACCCTGGGGGACGTTTGAGCCGGGCAGCGTTCGCCGACCTCCTCACTGGTGAAGGTGACCCGCGCGGCGAGTTCATCGCGCTCCAGTGCCGGCTCGCGGCGACGCCCGACGACGAGGCCCGCCACAAGCTGCGCATCGCCGAGAACAAGCTGCAGCTCACGCTCGTCGCCACGGGCCTCGGAGACGCAGGCGAAGAAGGCACCGCGTCGCGGCCGGTAGACACGAACCGCCCCGCTCGCAGCTCGAGCCGAATTCGACCCCACGCGCGGCCACCTCGAAGCCTTGAGCGCCGGCAAGACGACCGGCCGCGCCTGACAGGGCCCACGCGTCGCGGTAAGCGGCTGGGCATGACTCGTCTTCTCGCGCCCCTCTCGCTGCTGCTGACGCTGCTGGCGTGCAGCCCGACCACCCCGTGCAACGCCACCACCTGTCAGGGGTGCTGTGACCCGAGCGGAGTCTGCAAGACGGGCGACGTCGACTCGTCGTGCGGCAGCGGCGGCCTCAACTGCAACGTCTGCTCGGGCGGCCAGCGCTGCACCGAGCGCGTCTGCAAGATTCCCCCCGTCGTCGACGCGGGCACCGAGGTCGACGCAGGCACGATGCTCTGCGGGCGCTCGCCCGTCGTCTGCAGCGACCAGGCGATTCAACGGCTCGGGCTCTTCCAGACGCCGAACGGCGCTCCGCTGACGAACACGCGCTCGGGCGCCACCTTCTTCACCGAGATTGACGCGAGCGCTGGCGGCTCGACGCCGACGATGAGCTTCGTCTACGCGAAGTTCACGCCGACGGGCCTCGAGCAGGTGAACCTGTCGGACGAAGCGGCGCTCGACTCCTTCGACTGGGACATCGCGTTTCGCCGCTTCGTGATTCGCCTCAACGGCGGCGACAGTGGCTCGTCGTGCACGACGGCCACGGTGGTGCCCGACACGCAGACGTTCGACGCCATCACCGCGCCGGCCGCCACCGCCCGGTGGGACAAAGACGACTTTCTCTCGGACGACTGCCTGATGTTCCGCGACGACGGCTTCGGCCTGATGACGTCGCCGCTCACCGCGATGTCGCCCTTCTACGACTACGCGGGCTGCGTGCGCATGACGAACCGCAACTTCATCATCCGCACGAGAGGGGGCTCACTCGTGAAGCTGACCGTACAGCGCTTCTACGAGACCGAGGCGCAGCAGACGTTCTGCAACGACATGCGCATGATGCAGGCGGGCGCGCGTGGCGGGTTCTTCAAGGTGAAGTGGGCCTTCTTGAACTGAGCCCATGCGCGCGCTCTTGCTCATCGGCCTCGTCGCGGCCTGTGGAGAACCCGTCGTCGTGCACCCGATGCACGAGACGCTGCGTCAGGAGCTGCGCCCCACCGACACCTCGGTCGCCCAGATGTTCCGCTTCGACCAGGCCGAGACGGTCGAGCGCTTCGGCGTCGACGGCGGCGAGTTCGTGGTGCACTTCACGCGCGCAGGCCGCAACGCGGTGCCGGCGGCCGACGTGAACGACTCGGGCGTGCCCGACTTCGTCGAGAGCGTGGCGCGCGTCTACGAAGACGTCGGCGCGACGTACCGGCAGTGGGGGTTTCGGCAGCCGCTGCGCGACGGGCTGGTGGCCAGCAACGGCGGAGACGACCGCTTCGACGTCTACCTGCTCGACTTCGCGCGCTCCTCTGACGGCGCGTTCCGCGTCGACGACTGCCCGGCCGGTGGTGAGCGCTGCCTCGGCTACATGGTTCAAGAGAACGACTTCGTCGGCTACGGCTACCCCTCGCTCACCGAGGCCACCCGCATTCTCGGCAGCCACGAGTTCTTCCACGCCGTGCAGGCGGCCTACGACTCGAACCAGAGCGTCGTCGTCTCGGAGGCGACGGCCGTCTGGGCCACCGAGCAGTTCGACCCCGCCAGCGACGACTTCGAGAACTTCATCGACGCGTACCTGTCGCGCCCCGACCGCTCGCTCGACAGCGCGCCCACCGGCCCCGTGCCCGCGTCGGCGTACGGCACGGCCATCTTCTTCCGCTTCCTCTCGGAGCGGCACGGCCCTGCCCTCGTGAAGGCCTTGTGGGAGCACCTCGAGAACGGGCAGGGCTTCGACTCCGAGCCCGCCGACAAGGCCAACCCGACGTGGTTGGTGCAGCTCGATGCGCTGCTGCGCGCCGACTACCAATCGAGCTTCGCCGCCGAGTTCGAGCAGTTCGCCACGTGGAACCTGTCGACGGGCGCGGCCGCCGACCCGTCGAAGGCCTACGCCAACGGCGCCCAGTACCCGTCACCAGCCGTCACCGCGGTGAGCGCGCCCTACCGCGTCTTCCCGATGCGGGTGTTCTACGCGTCGACGCAATACCTCTCGGTGCCCGTCGCCGGCCGCGCGGCGATGACGGCGGCGCTCTTCGACGACCCGGACCTTCCCGGCGACGAGACGCAGGGGCTGGTGCTGGTGGGCGCGACGCGCAGAGCCGGAAGGAACGTCGAGGTGAAGCGGCTCTCGCAGCCCCTCGACACCTCGACGGCCGACACCTTCATCGTCGCGGTCGTCAACACGGCGCGGGCCGGCGTCGGCGCGCAGCTCAGCAAACGCCCCGGGCTGTGCATCGGCACCGAGGCCGAGGTGCAGCGGTGCCTCGACCCGAACGTCGACGCGGGCACGCCAGCCCCCGACGCGGGCGTCACCTCACTGCCCTCGTCGTCGGAGCAACCCCTGCCCGCCGCGAGGGCCGGCTGTGGCTGCGGGGCGGGCGACGGGCTGCTGCCGCTGCTCGGCCTCGCCCTCGGCTTGCTGCGCCGGCGCGTGCAGAGCGAGCAACGAACGAAGCCGGAGGCGCCATGACCACGACCGTCATTCTCGAGAACGAGCTGGGCCTGGTGCAGTACCACGAGGTGGTCGGGCGCAGCGGCATCGTGCACCACCAGATTCGTGGGCCCGTCTCGGGCGAGGCCTTTCGACAGCTGCTGCTCGAAGGGCTCGAGACGTTGAAGGCGAAACACGCGACGAAGTGGCTGTCTGACGACCGCTTCGTCACCACCATCGACCTCGGCGAAGCGCCGTGGAGCGACACCGTCTGGTGGCCACGCATGCTCGAGGCCGGCTGGAAGTACTGGGCCATTCTCGGCCCGAACCAGCCCGAAGGCGGCGGCAAGGCGGCATTTCAGCTCTCGTCATTCGCCATGCGTGCCGCGTTGGCCAACGGCCTGACGGTGCGCTTCTTCTCGGAGCCGGAAGCGGCGCTGGCCTGGCTGCGCGAGGTCGACGCGGCGCCATGAACGAGCGCGCCCTGCTGCTCGCCCTCGTCGTCACCGGGTGCGCGCGGGTTCCCGGCACTGCGCTCGACTCGGCCTCGCAGGCCCGCCTCGAGAGCTGCCGTCGGTGTCTGTCAGAGGGCCGAACCTGGCAGGGCCCAGGCGCTGGCGAGTGCACGGCCAACTGCGACCTGCAGGACACGTACTGCTACCGCGACCACTGCCCGGGCGCGTGCGCGAAGGGGGCCTGCGGCGACTGCCTCACACGCGACGACTGTGAACGAGCGGCCTGCCGGTGGAACCAGTCGAACGAGGCCATGTGGTGCACGGGGCCCTGACTCAGGGACCGACGTTGTAGGCGAGGCGCTTCAGCTCGAACTCCCCGTACGTCCACACGCCGGCGTCGGGGTGCCACCTCGTCTCGGCTCTCGTCGGAACACGCGCGGGGCCCACCGTCGCGAAGTCGTGCACCGGCGTCGTCCAGGGCATCACGTCGGCCTTCCCCTCTGGCGTCGCCGCGCGGTCGTCGGAGCGGAAGTCGACCAGCTCTCCGGCCTCGTCGAAGAACAGCGTCGCCGAGATGGTGTTCGCGCCGAGGGTGAAGTGCGCGCGGGCCGAGCGTGAGTCGATGGCCTCCCAGCGCACCGACGGCCGCACCAACTCACCGGGCGCGAAGAGGCACAGGTCGTTGAACAGCGTCACCGTCTCGGAGCGCGTCAGCACCTCGCCTTTCGCGTCCACCATCGTCTTCGCCGACAACAGCCGCACCCGCATCGTCGCGCCGTGCTCGTCGAACGCGTGAAAGACGTCGACTGGCAGGCCCTTCATCGTCGCGTCCATCAGGAAGAAACGGCGTGGCGTGTCGAGCGTGTTGAGCTGCTGCGCGGTGAACGACATCCACGGGTCGGTCGGCGAGGCACGAATGCGCCCGACCCACTGCGCGCGGAAGTTCTGTACGCGGGGCTGACCCACGACGCCGGCGCGCCGCACGTAGTTCTGCACGGGCTCTGGCAGCGGCTTCAGGTCGGCCTCGGTCAGCACCTCGGCTTCGTGCGCAGGGCCGGCGAGCGCCTGGTCGCGTTCGTACTCTGCGGGCAGGCTCAGGGGGCCGCGCGAGAGAAAGCCGTACAGCGCGCCGAGCAACAGAATGACATTGGCGATGGTGCCGAAGCGGGCGTCGCTCCAGCTCGAGATGATGACGGCCTGCGAGGTGAGAAACGCGAGCGATGCGAGCACCCACCACCAGCGCGGCGTGAGCAGCAACGCGACCGCCGTGGAGAGCGACAGCACGCCAGCGACGAGCCACGCGATGCCAACGGGCCGGCTGATGGGCAAGACGAGCTGAGGCAACGCCGCGAGCCCGAACGCCCTGGCGAAGCCGAAGAAGTGAATGAGGCCGTGAACGACGACGAGGCTGATGAAGACGGCGCGAATCATGGGTCCTCCTCTGCTGTTGCGAGCTGCGACAACCATCGCGAGAGCACGCGCTCGAGCGTGACGACGTCGGAGTCGGGCAGGCCCTCGAAGAGGCGCGTGATGAAGCGCTTCTGACGTTCAACCGCCGCGGGCCGGTCGAAGGCCGCTGCGACCTTTCGCGTGCAGTGCAATCGCAGCGCGCGAGCGTCTTCGGGGTCGGGCTTCAACTCGAGAAAGCCGCGCGCCTCGAGCTGGCGGGCGAGCTGCTTCACGTTCTGTCGAGAGGTGCCGTACAGCGCGGCGGCCTCGGTGAGCGTCGGCGGCCCACCTTCGCGTTTGCTGACGATGGCGAGCAGCAGCCACTGGCTCGTGGTGAGCGGAACGCCCTCGCGGTCGAGCTCGGCATCGGCCCGGCGCGCGAGGTGCTGCGCCACCAGGAAGAGCTGCCCGAAGACCGCGAACCGCGCTGCACCGTCAGGCCGTTTCATATGCGTAACATGTTACGCAACGACGTCACCCGCAACTCCGACTCGAGCGCAGCTCTTGCGTGATTGGAGTACGGTCAAGCCATGGACGAGACGAAGGCAGCAGCCGCACGACAGATGGTGAGGGAGCTCGCGGTC
>JAEUJR010000480.1 GCA_016793585.1 Archangium sp. | reverse complement strand
TCGGCATCGGCCCGGCGCGCGAGGTGCTGCGCCACCAGGAAGAGCTGCCCGAAGACCGCGAACCGCGCTGCACCGTCAGGCCGTTTCATATGCGTAACATGTTACGCAACGACGTCACCCGCAACTCCGGCTCGAGCGCAGCTCTTGCGTGATTGGAGTACGGTCAAGCCATGGACGAGACGAAGGTAGCAGCCGCACGACAGATGGTGAGGGAGCTCGCGGTCGAGCTCGAACAGGCCGCCGCAGCGGCGCGCGCCGCCGTCAGCGCGGCCGACAAACACGACGACGCGGCAGCGTGGAAGGAGCTGCAGGCCCTCTACGCGCGCTTCGACCAGGCCAGCCAGTTGCTGCGTGACATGCGGCGGGTCGTCGATGCCGCGCTGGCTCCACCTGCCTGACGGTGCACGCAGAGGGCCGAGCATCTCGCACGGCTCACGATTACGACGGCTTTCCCCGCATGCTCCCGCTGAAACTCAAAGTGCTCGAGGCCGTCTCCGAGGTTCCCAAAGCGACGTGGAACGCGCTGCTGTCGCCCGGTGAAGCGCCCGTCACCCGCTGGGAATGGCTCGACGCGATGGAGCAGTCTGGCTCGGCGACGCGCGCTCGCGGCTGGGAGCCGAAGCACCTCACGCTCTGGCGTGGTGACTCCCTCGTCGCGACGCTGCCCGCGTACCTGAAGTTCCACTCGATGGGCGAGTACGTCTACGACTTCGGCTGGGCCAACGCCGCTCAGCAGTTCGGTGTCGAGTACTACCCGAAGCTGCTCGTCGGCATGCCGCTCTCTCCGGTGACCGCGCGAAAGCTCCACGTCGCGGCCGGCGAAGACGTCGAAGCGATTCGTGAAGTCATGCTGACCGCCGCGGTGCAGCTCGCGCAAGACGAAGGCGCCTCGAGCGTGCACGTGCTCTTCCCGCCCGAAGACGAAGCGCTCGCCATGGAGCCGTACGGCTTCTTCCGCCGCGGCACGCTGCAATACCACTGGCGAAACCCCGGCTACCGCACCTACGACGACTACCTCTCGCGCTTCGACTCCAAGCGCCGCAACCAGCTCAAGCGCGAGCGCGGCGCGGCGGCCCAGCAGGGCATCACGCTTCGCACCGTGCGCAGCCACGAGCTCGACGCGACGCACGCGACCCTCGCCGGCCGCTTCTACGAGGCCACCTCGAGCCGCTACTCGTGGGGCACCATTCAGCTCACCCCCGACTTCTTCCAGCGCGCGTTCGCCGCCATGCCCGACGCCATCGAGCTCGTGGTGGCAGAACATGGTGGAAAGGTCGTCGCCGGCGCCTTCAACCTGCACACGCCCACGCACCTCTACGGCCGCTACTGGGGCTGCTTCGAGGAGCACCCGTTTCTGCACTTTCACGTGTGCCTCTACCACTCCATCGACGACTCCATTCGCGCGGGCCGCCGCACCTTCGAGCCGGGCGCAGGCGGAGAGCACAAAATCTCCCGCGGCTTCGAGCCCACGCGCGTGCACTCGGCCCACCGCCTCTTCGACCGGCGGTTCGAGCAGGCCGTGAAGCGGGCCACCGAGCGCGAAGCGGCTGAGATCGACCGTATCGCCGCGCAGTCGCTCGAGCTCAGCGGCCTCAAGCCGTGGGCGCCTCCGTCGACCCCCTGACCCGGGCGACGAAGGGCGAAGTGACGCGGGCGGAGGCTCTGCTATGAGACGAACCGTGCGGTCGCCCTGCCTTCTTCTCGTGTTCGGAGCCGTCACGGCCGCGTGCGGCCCTTCCATTCCGTCGCGTGCGTCGAGCCTGTTCGAAGGCGACGACGAGGGGTGGGTCATCGCGGGCAACGGCGACTCGACGCGGCCACAGTTCAAGGCGACCGGCGGTAACCAGAACGGCAACCTCTGCGCGACCGACCTCGCGCCGGGCGACGTCTTCTATTTCGTGGCGCCAGCGAAGTACCTCGGCTCGGTGAGCGACGTCTTCGGCAAACGCCTCACCTTCGACCTGAAGACGAGCAGCCAGTTCAACCTGCTCAAGGGCCGCGACGTGGTGCTCAACGGTGGTGGCCTGGGCCTCGTGCAGAACTTCAAGGCGGTGCCCGGCCAGGACTGGACGCCCTACGCCTTCAGGCTCGACGAATCGTCGGGCTGGCTCGTCGAAGACGCCAACTCGCGCGGCGAGCCGGCCAGCGCCGAGCAGGTGAAGACGGTGCTGACGAACCTCACCGCGATTCGTATTCGGGGCGACTACGTCGACGGGCAGAACGACGAGACCTGCATCGACAACGTGTACTTCGGCACGCCGTGAGCGCGCACGAGTGCACG
>JAEUJR010000457.1 GCA_016793585.1 Archangium sp. | reverse complement strand
GCCTTGAGGTGCGCTTCGAGCGTGGCGCGCGCAGGGTCCTTCGGCTCCCAGCCTGACTTCTCGAGCGCGACGCGCAGCACCGGCTGGCGAAACCCAATCCACGCTTCGGTGTTCGTCGGCTCGGAGTGCTGGTCATGCCGCTCACCCGAGAGCCCCACCGGCAGGATGTAGTCCATGAACCAGTTCGTCTCGGACCACGTCGGCGACGGGTTGAAGGTGAGCTCGAGCTTCGTCTCGTCGCGCAGCACCTCGATCCACCGGAAGCCGTCCGGGTTGATCCACACCGGGTTGTACTGGCGAGGAATCCACACCGAGAGCTTCTGCGGAACCGACAGCCCCTTCGCGCGCCACTTGTCCTGCCAGGCGGTGTCCGAGAGCAGGTGCGGCAGCAGGTACGACGGCTCGTAGCTGCACAGCGGCCACTCGGGCGGGTACGACAGCTCGTTCCACGCGTCGACCTTCGCGGGCTTCTCGCCGACGCACGCGCCGCCACCTTTGCCCGCGACGGCGATGACGCGCCCCTCTTCCTGGCCGAGCGCGCCGACACCGTTGAAGTTGCCGACGAGCGACAAGAGGAAGATGCCCGTGCGACCAGACGACATCCACCCGCCGCGGTTGCCCGAGCCCGCGGCGCGCCAGAAGAACGAGGTGATGCGGTCTCCGGCGAAGAGCACGTACTCGTACAGCTTCTCGAGCTTCGCGAGCGGTACGCGCGACTCTTCGGCGGCCCACTCGAGCGTGTACTGGCCGTAGAGGTCGAGCAGCAGCGCCTCGAAGTCTTCGAACGTGTTTCCCTTCGGCAGGGCGGTGATGAGCCCGCGCTCGAGCAGCAGCTTCAGCTCGTCGGCGTCGTCGAGCAGGTCGTGCCAGTTCCACCACTCCCGCACGAACTCACGGTCATACCGCTTCTCGCGAATGAGCCGCGCGCCGAGCGCGAGATAGATGGCGGCCTCGGTGCCGGGCCAGACGGGAATCCACAGGTCGGCGATGCCGGCCGAGTTCGACAGCCGGGGGTCCATCACCACCAGCTTCGCGCCCTTCTTGCGGGCCTTCGCGATCTGCCCGGCCGACTGCTGAAAGTAGTGGCCCGCATCGGCGGCGTGCGAGCTCTGCAGGAAGATGAGGCGCGAGTTCTGCCAGTCGGGCGCGCTGCGATCGTCGTTCACCCAGAGCAGGCTCGACATGCGCGCGCCAGCCGAGCAGATGTTGGTGTGCGAGTTCTGACAGTCTTGCCCGAGGCTGGCCCACACGCGCGGCGTGAAGCCCGACTCGTTGGGCCTGCCGACGTGATGCATGATGGCCTTCTTCGACGCCTCGTCGCCGCGCAGCAACGTCTCGCGCATCTTCTTGCCGATGGTCGACAGCGCTTCGTCCCACGTGGTGCGCACCCACTTGCCGTCTCCGCGCTTCGAGCCCGGCGCGCGCTTGAGCGGAAACGGAATGCGATCGGGGTCGTACATCTGGCTCTGCACCGCGTAGCCCTTGGCGCAGTTGCGGCCGAGGCTGCCCGTGTGGAGCGGGTTGCCCATGAACTTGCGCACCACCAGCGTCTCTTTGTCGACCCACGCCGTGAGCCCGCACACCGCTTCGCAGTTGTTGCAGATGGTGGGCACCAGCACGTGCTCGTGCACCTTGATGTCGTTGCGCCCGATGCCGCCGCGCTTCCAGTCGTCGCCCGAGAGTTCTCGCCAGCCGCCCCACTTCTCGAACGGCGGGTAGCTGGCGAAGTTGCCGTCGACGACGGGCACTGTGTCGAAGGTCTTGCCGAGCGGTTGGCCCGCGCGCGCCTCGGGGATGAACGAGCGCACCGAGCCCACCGCCACGGCGGTCGCGCCACCGGTGACGGCAGCTGCCTTGATGAAGTCGCGTCGATTGAGCGTCATCGGTTCCTCACGAGAGCGGGAGCAACTGCGGCGCGATGAGCCACGCGTGCTTCACCATCCACAACCCGGCCAGCGCCGACACGGCGGCCAGCCGCAGCGCCACGGGCCGGTCGACCTTCGCCGACACGAACCCCAACGTCGCGGGCACCACGAAGCCGAACACCAGCCCCGCCGCGAACAACGCGCCGAGGCGGCCGCTGATCAGCGTGTGAATCACGTACTCGGCCTCCTCCGACTTGCCGGGCGCGAAGACGACCTCACCCAGGAAGATGACGAGCGCGACCGCGGCCGAAAGCGCCAGCACCCAGCCCAGCGAGAGGGACTCCTCGCGGCTCGGCGACCCGATGATGAGGAACGTGGCGCTGCCCGAGAGCGTGGCCGCGAGCAGCATCTGCGCCGTCTCGGTGGGCATGCTCCAGATCTCGCGGGCGCTCGCCTGCCCCATCAATGCAGCGGTGTAGATGGTGGCGAAGAAGGCGACGACGACGGTGGGCACCAGCAGCGTGTCGTAGAGCCCGTCGCGCTTCTTCCACCACGCGAAGATCATCAGCGTGAGCAGGCCCGTGTACGCCGAGAGCAGCCAGGCGCCGATGTTGATGGCCGAGGTGCGGTGCGGCCACACGAACATGTGCCAGAAGCGGAACATCTGGTGCAGGTCGAGCACCGTGAAGAGCAGCGTCAGGTTGATGAACGCGAAGCCGACGAGCGGCATCCACCGGCGGTAGTAGGCGCGGCTGTGGCCGTAGCGGTGCATCATCGCCACGCCGACGAGCAGCACGCCCGTGCCGACGCTCTTGGCCCACATGTTCATCGTGACGTACCAGCCCCACATGACGCCGGTGTGGAGCGCGTCGAGCGTGACCGTCGCCGACTGCAGCACGGGCGCGTCTGCCGTGAGTGGATCCATGGGTCACTCGCCTCCGACTTTGTCGAGCGTGCCGATGCGGTTGAAGAGCGCGGGGCCCTCTTCGCGTTTGCTCGCGAGGGGCTCGAGGTGAACGGCGCCGCCGCCCGTGTAGAAGTGTTTGGGTTTGGTGCCCTTCTCGGGTTTGCGCACGCGAACGTCGCGGTGGTTCGCGAGGTACTGGCTGATCTTCGAGCCGGGCTCGTCGAGGTCGCCGAAGATGTTCGCCTCGGTGGGGCACGCGACGACGCAGGCGGGCTCGAGGCCACCTTCGACCCGGTGCGCACAGTACGTGCACTTGTCGGCGGTGTTCGTCTCGGGGTCCATCATGATGGCGCCGTAGGGGCAGGCCATCATGCAGGCCGCACAGCCGATGCAGCGGTCCTTGTCGATGTTGACGATGCCGTTGGGCAGGTAGTGCAGCGCGCTGACCGGGCACACCTTCTCGCAGGGCGCGTTCTCGCAGTGGTTGCACCGCATGGGCGTGAAGGCGCGCTTCACGTCGGGGTACACGCCCGCGTCGACGTACTTCACGCGCAGGCGCCACGAGTTCACCGGCACCGAGTTCTCGGCCTTGCATGCAACCTCACAGGCCTTGCAGCCCATGCAGTTGTTCAGGTCGACGACGAAGCCGAGGCGCATCACGCCCTCCGTGGTGAATCGTGGTGACGGCGCGCGGCTCCAACGTCGCGATGCGCGCCCTGCTGCTGTCGTTCATGCTGGTCACCACCGCACAGGCCGGTGACGCAGGTGTTCCCCGTCGCACGCTGCGTGAGGTGAAGCTGCTCGTCTTCACCGCGACGTGGTGTGGCTCGTGCCGCCGCTTCGAGGCCGGTGGCGCGTTGAACCAGGTCACGGCCCAGCTGCCAGAGCTCACGCTCGAGACCGTCGACGTCGACGCGCGCCGCGACGTGGTCGAGCGCTACGGCGTCGAGGTGACGCCGACGGTGGTGCTGGTCGACGCCTCGGGCTTTCCGCTCGCGCGGCCGCGCATCGACCTGGCCGAGCCCACGGCCACGGCCGAGCGCGTGGTGAAGCTCGTGAAGAAGCTGACGCGCTGACGTCACAGGCAGCCCTTGAACGCACCGGGTTTGGGCCGCGGCGTCACGCGGTACTCGCTCACCTGCACCGTCGCGATGCCCGTCTTCTTGTCGACGGCCTTCACCTTGCCCGTGACGTCGACCGACCCGCCGGCGAAGGCGCGCTCGAGCGCCGAGGTGCGAATCGTCTTCGTGTCGAGCTGGTAGTACTGCATCTCGGCGACGTCGAAGACGACGATGCCCTTCGGCGCCTCGGACAGCGGGCACGACGAGAGCAGGTCGAGCTTGCCGGTCTCGATGGCCTTCTTCGCGCACGACAGGCCCGTGACGGGCGCGCTCGACAGCTCGACCTCTTCACCCGGCTCGGCCGCGAAGGCCGTCGTCGAGAGCAGTGCAGCCAGCAGCGTTCGTTTCATGGCGGGGGGCCCTTTCCATCGAGGGAGCGGAGGAAGGCGACGAGGTCGGCGATCTGCTCGGCCGAGAAGCCCGAGAACGCGGGCATCTTCGACAGGCGCTTGCCGTCGGCGGCTCGCGTGAACCACCGCAGCGCTTCGGCGTTCGGGTACGCCCCGTTCGCGTCGCGGGGCTGGCTCTTGTCGTAGTGCTGGTTCGGGTTGGGCCCGTAGAGGACGACGGCGTTCGGGTTGATGATGCTCTCGCGCAGGTAGCCGGGCGTCGCGACTGCGCCCACGTCGATGAGGTTCGGCGCGAGGCCTTCGGCGGCGATGGTGCGGCCGGGCATGTGGTGACACGCGGCGCACACGGCCTCGGCGAGCAGCTTGCCCTTCAGCGGGTCTCCGAGCTCGCCGGGCGAGAACCCCCAGCTCATCGCCTTCACGTACTCGGGGTCTGGCGTTCGCCCGGGCACCCGTACGAAGCGCCACGACGAGAGGCGCTTGTTGCCGGCGCGCTCGAGCCGCGCTCCGCCTTCCCACAGCGCGAACGCCACCGGCACCAGCGCGCTCGCCGCGTCGACCGGCAGCTGGAACATCGCCCGCCAGCGCTGCGCCTTCGCGTCGTAGGTCATGCTGCCCTGCCTGGCCGCCGCCGCCGGCGCCTGCCGCGTCGAGCTGCCGAAGCCCGCCGCTTCGAGCGTGCTGACGAGCGCGCCCGTCTTCGTCGCCCGCTGCAACACGATGCGCACGGGCTGCTCTTCGTCACCCATCGAGATGGCCGGCAGCCGCACGCCCTTTCCGAACGTGAGCGGCACCTGCACGGCCGCAGCGTCGGCATAGGTGTTCACCTCGTCGTCGCGCACGGCGTCGAGGGTGGAGTCGCTCCACTCGAGCAGCACCGTCAGCTCGGCGCCGGCGAAGGCCGCCTTCACCTGCACCTCACCGATGCCCGGCACCGAGAGCGCCGCGTTGGCCTGCTTGTCGTGCAGGCGAATGGTGCGCTGGGGCGCGAGCGAGAACGCCTTCGCCTTCACGGCGGCCCACGCAACGTCCTCGGTGCCCGAGGGGGCCTGCTTCACCGCCACGGCGTCGACGACCTCGCTCGTGAAGAAGGCCTCGTTCGCGAACGCGACGGGGGCGGCCAGCGTGAGAACGACGAAGAGACGCGCGCTCATTTCAGCACCGGGAGCTTGAAGCCGGGGCGCGGCTTCCCGAGCTTGAACATGTCCTGCTGTTTGTAGGCGATGAGCAGGTCGAGCAGCTCTGACGGCTGGCCCTTCTTGCGCTTGTCGACCTCGCCCTGCAGCTTCGCCAACACGTCGCGCACGCCCTTGCCGAAGAGGTGCTCGAGGTACTCGGTGGGAATGCGCTCGCTGCCTTCGATGGGCTTGCCGCTCTTGTCGAAGCGGCGCGGGCCCGTCATCGGCGGCACGTAGTAGACGTTGGGCTGCGTGCCGTACTCGGCGTGCAGCGGCAGCGCGACCTGATGCTTGACGACCAGCTGGTGCACCTGGCTGTCGACGTCGTCGAGGTAGCCGACGAAGCGAATGCGGCCCACGCACTGGTCGGCGCACGCGGGCGGCAGGCCCTGCTCGATGCGCGGGAAACAGAAGATGCACTTCTCTGACTTCGACAGCTTCGGGTTGAAATAGATCTTCTTGTACGGGCACGCGGCGATGCACTGCCGGTTGCCTTCGCAGCGGTTGAGGTCGACCAGCACGATGCCGTCCTGGTCGCGCTTGAAGATGGCCTGACGCGGGCACGCGGCCAGACAGCTCGGGTTCGAGCAGTGGTTGCAGATGCGCGGCAGGTAGAAGAAGTGGGAGTTGGGGAAGTCGCCGGCGCCGACGTCTTCGTCCCAGTTCGGGCCCACGCGCGGCTCGGTCTGCGCGTGCACCTCGTTGCCTTTGAGAATCTCGTCGGCGTTGTAGTCCCACGGCACGCCGTAGTCGCCCGCGCGCGAGGGTACGACGCCTTCACGCAGGCTGCCCTTCTCGTCGAAGCCGCCGCCCAGCCCTTCCCACCCGCGGGGGAAGCCGACGCCCGGCTTCGTCTCGACGTTGTTCCAGTACATGCCTTCGCGGCCGTTGCGGTTCGTCCACTGCGTCTTGCAGGCGACCGTGCACGTCTGGCAGCCGATGCACTTGTTGAGGTCCATCACCATCGCGAGCTGTCGGGTCGACATGGTGGCTCCTCTCAGACCTTCGCCAGCTCGACGGTGGTCTCGTAGGCGTGCTGGTTGCCGTCCCAGTTGGTGCCGAACTTGAGGTGGCCCCAGCCGTCTGACAGCTCGAGCAGGTTGAGCATGTCGC
>JAEUJR010000446.1 GCA_016793585.1 Archangium sp. | reverse complement strand
CAGGCGATGGACGAGCTGGTCGAGCAGTCGATGAACACGGGTGGCTCCATCACGGTGCCTGCACGCCAGGTCCGAATTCTCGTGGTGCGGTGACCCATGCGCGCGCTCACGCTCGTTCTCCTCAGCACCGTTGCCCTGGCCGAAGAGGCCGCGGCGCCCGTCGTCGACTTCTCGAAGGGCCGCTTCGAGTTCGGCACCTACGGCCGCGTCGGCATCGGCACCGACCTCACCGGCCAGACCGGCCGCAGCACCAACATCGTCAGCCACGGGCCACGGCTCATCGAAGACCCGTACGCCGAGCTCGAGCTGCGCCGCGAAGACGAGTTCGGTCCGGTGAAGAGCCGCGTCGTCTCGACGATTGCATTCTTCCCGCCATTCTTTCACTTCAACGGCCAATCACTGCAAAGCGTTGGTCTGCGAAATCTGTACGCCGAGGCATCGGTCGGTGACGGCTTCTCGGCCTGGGCGGGCTCGCGCATGTACCGGGGCGACGACGTCTACCTGCTCAACTTCTGGCCACTCGACGACCTCAACACCATCGGAGGCGGCGTGCGGTTCGGCTTCGGCAAGACGCAGCTGAAGCTGCACGCGGGGCTCGCGCGGCTCGACCTGCCCTCGACGTACCAGCTGGTGGTGAACAACGACCCCGTCGACTTCGGCACCGTGAGTGTTCCGCGCCTCGACCGGCCGCGGCTCATCGAGAGCGCGAAGCTGACGCACGAGTTCGAGGGCCTGGGTGACGTGGGGCTGCGCGTGTCGCTCTACGCCGAGGCGCACGAACTGCCCGCGGGCGTTCGCCGCTCCACCGTGACGGGTGACGAGAGCGTGTTGCCGGCCGACTGGGGCGTGATGCTCGGCGGGCAGGCGACGGTGTGGCACGACAAGCAGTTCGCTCATCTGTGGGTGCGGCAGACGCTCGGGCTCGCGACGACCGACGAGCTGACCATGCCGACGCGCTTCAACAATCAGCTGACGACCCGCGGAGCCCGCTCCACGCGGCTGGCGATGGCCGGCGGTTGGGACGCGACGCACCTCGGGCTCATGCTCGGCGGCTACCTCGACTTCGTGCGCGACGCGGGCATCTCGGAGACGTCGTCGGGCAAGTACGACGAGGGGGCGTTGTCGGCGCGGCTGCAGTGGTACGCGGCGAAGTACTTCGGCGTGGCGGTCGAGGCGAACGTGCAGCGACGCGTGTACGCGCTCGTCGACGCGCAGGGCTCGCTCCGTGGCGGCACCGTCGGCCAGCTCGGCGTGATGCCGTACTTCTCGCCGTTCGGGCACGGGCTCTTCCAGCGGCCCCAGCTGCGCCTCGTCTACGCGCTGTCGATGCGTGATGCGGGAGCGCGCTCCTTCTACGGCGTCGACGACCCGTTCTCGCGCCGCGGCGTCGAGCACTACGCCGGCATCAGCGTCGAGTGGTGGTTCAACGCCACGACGTACCCGCAGCGATGAGGACCTCGACCATGCGCTTCCTTCTGCTCGCCCTCTTCGCCTCCGCCTGCCTCGCGCCGCCGCCCGACGCGAAGGCCGTTCCGCTCACCACGCACGTCGACGACTGGCGTGACGAGGTCATCTACCAGGTGCTCGTCGACCGCTTCGCGAACGGAGACGTGAACAACGACTTCGGCGTGCAGGCGGGTCACCTCGCGCGCTTCCAGGGCGGAGACTGGCGCGGCCTCGAGAACCACCTCGACTACTTCGAGCGGCTGGGCGTGACGACGCTGTGGATCTCTCCCGTCGTGCGCAACGTCGAGACCGACGCCGACTTCGACGCGTACCACGGCTACTGGGCGCAGGACCTGACCGAGACGAACCCGCACTTCGGCGACCTCACCGCGTTGCGCAGCCTCGTCAAAGCGGCACACGAGAAGAAGCTCAAGGTGGTGCTCGACATCGTCACCAACCACATGGGGCAGGTCTTCTTCTACGACCAGAACCTCAACGGAAAACCAGACGTGTACATCGGCGGCTCTGGCGGCACGTCGCCGGTCACGCGCTCCACCGAGTACGACCCCGATTGGGACCCACGTGGCGTGCAGGTGTTCACGTCACTCGGCGTCGCGGGGCGCGCCCCCATCACCTTCTTCGACTTGCCCGAGACATACCGGCAGCGCCCGAAGCCCGACGTGCTCGGCACCGCCGACGCCTACCACGGGCTCGGTCGCACGCTCGACTACGAGCGCCCCGACCAGCTGCTGATGGGCGACTTCCCCGGTGGCCTCAAAGACGTCGCGACCGAACTGCCCGAGGTGCGTGAGGCGATGGTCGAGTCGTACGCGCGGTGGGCCGAGCTGGCCGACCTCGACGGCTTCCGCATCGACACGGTGAAGCACGTGGAGCACGGCTTCTGGCAGCACTTCGCGCCGGCCGTGCGCAAGCGACTCGCCGACCAGGGGAAGCAGAAGTTCCTCATGTTCGGAGAAGCGTTCGACGGGCGCGATGACCTGCTCGGGAGTTTCACGAAGCCCGGCGAGATGGACTCGGTGTTCTACTTCTCGCAGAAGTACGTCGTGTACGCCGACGTGTTCGAGAAGGCGCACGACGCGAACGCGCAGCGCGGCACGTCACAGATTGCGTGGCTGTGGAATCAGCGCCCGACGAACTGGAGCAACACGCCGCAGCCCGGCGGCATCGGGCTGGCGCCGTCGAAGGTGCCGGTGAACTTCATCGACAATCACGACACGGCGCGATTTCTCAACAACGCGCGGGGCGATGTGAAGGCGTTGCGGAACGCGCTGACGCTGCTGCTGACCGAAGAGGGCCTGCCGTGTGTGTATTACGGAACCGAGCTCGACTTCGCGGGCGGCAACGACCCGGCGAACCGTGAGGTGCTGTGGACGACGGGGTTCGACGCGAGCGGAGAGACCTGGCAGCACCTCGCGCGGTTGAACGCGCTCCGAAAGCAGCACGTGGCCTTGCGGCGCGGAGACACGAAGGTGCTGTTCTCGACGCCGAACACGCAGGCCGAAGACGACGCGGGGCTGTTCGCGTTCGAGCGCTCGGGCGGAGATGCCGGTGAGGCGTACGCGCTCGTGGTGCTCAACACGAACGGGCGGCATACGTCGAAGACGCGGCTGATGACGTCGAAGCCAGCAGGCACGTTGCTGGCCGATGCGCTCACGCCTGGCCCTGCGTACACGGTGGGCGCGGGTGGAGCGCTCGACGTCGAGCTGCCCGCACAGTCAGCCATCGTGCTCGTACCGCGTTGATCACCTCGACGGTGTCGCCCGCTTCAGCGCCGCAACGAGCGCCTTCGCCGCCGGTGAACGCTGCGCATCAGCCCGATAGACGAGACACACCGAGTCGACGACCGAAGGCTGGTCGCCACGCGGAATGCGCAGCACCGGCCTCACCTGCGCCGCGAGATGCGTGGGCAGCAACGCTGTTCCCCCGCCCTGCGCCGCCAACCGCGCGAGCACCTCGAGGCTCGATGAGGTGACGCTCCGCTTGAACGAGAACCCACGGCGCTGAATGCGCGTCAGAATCGACTGCGCCTGCAACAGGTTCGGGTCGTAGAGCACGGTCTCCGACAGTGCGTTCGTGCGGTCCCACGCGGTGAAGACGTCTTTCGCCAGCTCGAGGACGACCAGATCCGGGTGACGCACCGGGTTCACCACGATGCCGAAGTCGAGCTCGTGACTCACGACCAGGTCGTTCACCTTGCGTGACAGCTCGTGCACCAACTGCAGCTCGAGCCGCGGCCACCTCGACAACATCGACGGCAGCGTCGCCGGCAACCAATGCGCCGCGATGGACACATGACACCCGATGGTGAACCGCCCGCGCGGCTCGTCGTCGTGGCGTGACACGTCGAGCTCGAGGTTCTGCCACTCGGTGAGAAACGCCCGCGCCCGCGTCGCCAGCTGCCGCCCCGCACGGGTCAGCTCGACACCCGACTTGTTGCGAATGAGCAGCTCGGTGCCGAACCGCGCCTCGAGTCGCTGAATCGCGACGCTCAGGGTGGGCTGCCGAATACCCAGCCGCTCGGCCGCGCGCGTGATGCTGCCCACCGTCGAGACCTCGAGAAAGTACGACAGGTCGTTCGCCCCGATGTGTCGCTGCTGAATGGACATTGGCACCGACTATGACACCGATGGTTGGCATCGATTGTCGCAATGTCTGGCCGGCCGATACGAAGGCTCCAGGCGCAATCACGCGCGACCAACGAGGAGCCGGTTCATGAGAAGTGTCCTGACGTTGATGGTGCTGGGCAGTGCGTGCGGGTTCTCACCCGTCGACGAGCGGGTCGAAGCGCCCACCGAGGCACCCGTGGTGACGGCGGTGATTCCCGAGAAGAAGGTCGAGACGGCGAGGTTGCTCGAGTCGGGCACCTTTGAGCGGCCAATGAAGGACGTGACCTCGCCCGCCACGCTCACGCTAGACGAGACGACCGTCTTCTGTTCGGCGCTCGGCTACGGCGCCTCGTTTCTCAAGGTCTCGGTGCCCGCCCTCGACGAGCTCGCCCACTTCGACCATCGCGTCTCGGTGCTGGGCCTGCCGTGCGCAGCGGCTGGCGCCTGCACCGACACCTTCGGCCCCGAGTCGATTCTGCAAGGCAACCCGGGCGTCGAGCAGGTCTCGATTCGCGTCGTGCTGACCGAGGTGCTGCGCTTCGATGCGCCGGCCAGCACGTGCACGCGACAGCTGCAGGAGACCGTGACCACCTCGGTGCGCGGCGTGCCGCTCACGCATCACGCCGAAGACACGCCCGTCGCCGTGCCCGTCGAGCGCTGCGTGACGGCGGCCTTCGAGCGCTGATCACCTCCGCGGCCGCCACTCGTGCGGAAACGTCGGTGTCGGCGGCGTCGGCTCGATCTCGTCGAAGCGCTCGAGCGCGAGCGTCAACTTGCCATCGGGCCTTGGGAAGAGGACGTCGCCGGGCCGCGCACCCCAGACGATCTCCTCGGTCGCGTAGCGGGCGCGCGCGTGCACCGTCTGGTTCGTGGTGTCGTCGATGGCCACCACCGAGAGGTGCACCTCGAGTTCGACCTGCGCGGCGGTCTCTGGCGTCAACCCGAACAACGGGCTCTGCTCGTCGATGACGTGCATGAGCGTCCACGTGCGG
Source organism: Archangium sp. (assembly GCA_016793585.1). The sequence goes on along the minus strand of JAEUJR010000446.1, from coordinate 18,953 downwards.
GCCAGCGTCGAGGCGCGCTGCTTCACCAACTGCAGCTCGGTGCCCCGGTAGATGGTCTTGCCCTCTTTCGTGACGGTCGTTCGAAACACGTCGACGTGAAACTGCGCCTCGACGAGCACGTCGTCACGGTCGTTGCCCAGCCGGCACTGCAGCGAGGGCTTGCCATCGACGGGCGAGATGCAGAGCCGTGACGCGAACACGACCTCGGCGCGCGGCTGCGAGAAGCGCGTGAAGACGAGCCCCGTCGACAACGCCGTCACGCTCAAACCGACGATGGCCTCGATGGCCACCACCACATGCGCGGCCACCGTCTGCGGGTACATCGCGCCGTAGCCGATGGTGGCCATCGTCTGAATGCTGAAGAAGAACGCGTCGGTGAAGTTGCCCGGCTGCGCGTTCGCGATGCCCCCGACCTCGACGTACAGCAGCGCGAACAGCACGTTCGCCACGAGCACGAACGTCACGAGCCCCACCAGCAGCGCAGGCCAGCTCGCGCGCAGCACCAGGTGGTAGAGGTCGCGAAGCGGCGTGCGGCGAACGCCACTCACGACGAAGTCGTCTTGCGAGACCTTGCCGCGTTTTCCCTTCATGCGCTGATGCTTAGCCGCTCATCGGGGAAGTCGGGCGCGAAACGCGACCTCGATGGCCTGCGCGACCGCCCGAACGCGCGGCACGCTGCGCAGCTCGCGATGAAACACGAGCCACACGGGAATGCGCGGCGCCCGTGACGCGACCTCGAGGCGCTGCAGTGTCGGGTCGGCGTCTCCCACCAGGTCGGCGAGCACGGCAACGCCCTGCGACTGGCGCGCGGCCTCGTGCACGAGCGCGTCGGAGTTCGCGCGAAACCCAAACCGCCTTGCGCCAAGCCCGTGCAGCCACTTCGCCTGCGGCAGCTGCTCGTGCGGCCCCAGGAACCCGACGAAGTCGAGGCGCTCGACGTCGGCTGGCGTGAGCGACGTGCCGTGCACACGACGCTCCACGTAGTCCTTCGAGGCGTACAGCCCGAACGAGAGCGTGCCCAGCGGGCGCTCCACCACGGCGGCCGACGACGTTCGGGCCGTGCGAATCGCGAGGTCGGCTTCGCGGCGTGACACGTCGGCCAGGCGGGCCTCGCTCACCAGCTCGACCTGCGTCTCGGGCGTGCGGCGCCGAAGGTCGGCCAACACCTGCACGAGCGGGCCAGCGAAGCCATCACCGGTCGAGATTCGCACGACGCCGGCGAGCTCCTGTTCGGTGCGCTGGGCCGCCCGAAGACCAAGCTCGAGCGTCTCGGCGAGGTCGACGAACGGCAGCGCGCCCGGGTCGAGCACCGTTCCACGCGGCGTTCGCACCACCAGGCTGCGCCCCACGGCGGCCTCGAGCGCCTCGATGCGTCGCGCCGTCGTCGAGGTCGAGAGCTTCAGCACGTCGCCCGCAGCCTTGAAGCTCTGATGTCGGTGCACCGCGAGCAGCACGCGCAGGTCGTCCCAGGTGAGGTCGGGGTCGATTTTCATTTCTGGAACTCAGAGTGCCACCGATGCCCATTCTCACAAAGCCCTCCACTGCGCACTGTGTGACCAACACGGAGGCAACACATGACGGCGTATCGAGGAAAAACGGTGGTCATCAGCGGTGGTTCGACGGGCATCGGAGCCGCGTTCGCAGCGCGCTTCGCCAGAGAAGGAGCGCGGCTCGTGCTGGTCGCGCGCTCGCAGCCGAAGCTCGAGCAACTGGCCGATCGGCTGCAACAGGAGCACGGCGTCGAAGTGCATTCGCACGCCGAAGACCTCTCGGTGCCCGGCGCAGGCGAACGGGTTCTGAAGGCCGTGCACGCGCTGGGCTGCCGGTGCGACGTGCTGGTGAACAACGCGGGCTTCGCCACCTATGGCGCGTTCGAGACGCAGGTGCTGGCGACGCTGCGAGAAGAAGTCGCGCTCAACGTCGGCGGGCTCGTCGAGCTGACGCACGCGTTTCTGCCCGACCTCATCGCGCGTCGTGGAGGCGTGATTCACGTCGCCTCGACCGCCGCATTCCAACCGGTACCGTTCATGGCCGTCTACGGGGCGACGAAGGCGTTCGTGCTCTCGTTCAGCGAGGCCTTGTGGGCCGAGAACCGGGAGCGCGGCGTGAAGGTGCTCGCGCTCTGCCCGGGCGCCACCGACACCCCCTTCTTCGACCGCGTGGGCGCCGAAGAAGCCGCGCTGGGCAGTCGCGCGACGCCGGCGTCGGTCGTCGACGTCGCCATGAAGGCCTTCGCATCGAATCGCTCGCACGTCATCGCGGGCCTCGGCAACTACTGGACGGCGCAGGCCAGCCGCTTCGTCTCGCGTGAGGTCTCGGCGCGGTTGACGGCCAACCTGATGAAGCCGCGCTCGTCGCCCGCGCTCCCGGAAGGGAGCTCGTGATGACGACGCTGCTCCTCGTGTTGCTCAGCGCCGCGCCCGAGCCGGCGTGGACGCTCTCCATCGAGACCGACCCGGTGTTCTGGGTCGGCACCCTGCCCAACGGGCCCGGCATCGACGCCAACGTCGACGTGACGCTTCGCAGCGTGCCGGGCCTGCGCTTCGGCGTGCTCGGCTACTCGGGTGTCTGGAGCGGCGCGTTCGGCCGCTCCGTCGTGTTGCCTGAGTCGTTCAGCGAACCCGAGTGGAGCGTGCGCTGGAGCGGCGCGGGGCTCGAGGCTCAATACCAACTCCGTCTCGGCCTCGAGCGCGGTGGGCTCGGCTTCGGCCTGCGCCTGCAGTGGAACCAGTTTCAATACCTCCGCGACGGGCGCACCGAAGCCGAAGCGAACCACTTCGTCGTCACGCCGCAGGTGGGTTTTCAGTGGTTCCCCTTTCGCGCGGTCGGCTTCTACGTGTTGCCGTGGGCAGGCCTTCAGGTTCCGGTCGCCGGCACGCTCGACGTGCAGACCGCCGAAGGGCCGAGAGCGACTCGCAAGCTGTTGCCCGTGGTGACGGCGCACGTGGGCTGGGCGTTCTGACGACGTGTGCGTGACGCGGCGCCGAAGTGTGTCGACGAATTCGTCGGTGCGCCGAGTGACGGGGCGGACGCCGGTTGGTACACCGCTGCGCTTCAGATGTTGCCGCTCGCGACGCGAACCCCGATGCCCGACGACGTGGTGGAGGCCTTCCTCCAGAGCCACGCCTTCGCGCGCTCGATGTTGTCGCTGGCCGAGCGGCTGTGCGCGGCGCCTGCTGACGAGTCGACGGCGGCCACGGCGAAGCGGGTCGCCGAGTTCTTCACCCACCACCTCGAGGTGCACTTCGTCGACGAAGAGTCGACGCTCGCGCCGAGGTTGTCGGGCCGTCACAAGGTGCTCGACCAGACCATCGCGGCGATGCGGCTCGAGCACGTGCAGCTCCACGCGCTCATCTCTCGTGTCGCGTTCCTCTGTCAGCTCGTGGCGCGAGACGCGACGCGGTTGATGACGGTGCGCTTCGAGCTGGGCGGCGCGGTGGAGCACCTGCGGCGGTGCCTCGAGTCACACCAGGCGCGCGAGGAGTCGCTCCTCTTCCCCGCCGTGCGCCGGCTGCTCGACTGGCAAGACGTCGAAGAGATGCGGGCCGAGATGGCGCTGCGCCGCGCCCCGGGTGTCGAGCTGTCGGAAGCTGCGGGCTAGGACGCGGGCGCTCGTTCGACGAAGGCGACGAGTTCGGGCCAGGCCTTGCGAAGCTCCTGCGGCCCGGTCTCACCGAAGAGCGCGATGCGGTCGACGTGCCGCAGCTCACCCGTGAGCGACTCGACGCACATCGCGTCGACAGCCCGAGAGAGGGCCCCGATGCTGCCAGCCAGCTGCTTCGACTCGTATGAGCCGAGCCGGCGGCGGGCCTCCGACCAGCTTCCAGCACGAGCGAGCAGAATCGCCTCGGCGAGCGCGACTCGTCCGGCGTCGCCTTTGCCAGCGGGCAGCGCTGCCAGACTCCGACGAGCGCCTGCCTGGTCAGAGAGCAGCGCCAGCGTGAGCGCGAGGTGCTCGGGAAGGAGCGTCACCAGCGAGGCCACCTTGTGACCGCCCAGCTGCTCAGCCGCTTTCAGGTCGTCAGCCGCGCCCTCGAGCTTCCACAAGCACAGCTTCGCGACACCGAGGTTGAAGGCGCCCGGTGCTTCTTTCGGGTTCGCTCCTCGATACTGCTCGAACTTCTCGAGAGCCTCGGCGTACCGGCCCTGGCTCATCAGCGCGACGCCCTGGGTGGCGAGCAGGTTCTTCGTCTGCGCGCGTCGCAGGAACACGACGAAGACGAGGAACAGCACCAGAATCGGAATGAACTGGCTCAGCATCGGAAGCCAGAAGCTCTCGTCAGTCTGGCTGGCTTGCGCCTGCGGCTGCGCGGCGAGGAACTTCGAGAATGCGACGAACAGCACCACCAACACCACCCAGATGACGACGGTTCGCATGGGTCTCGACATGAACGCCGTGTACCAGAGTCGAGTCACCTCGCCCTGGCATGCTGCTGGGCCCACTCGGCGAGCTGAGCCTTTCGAACGGCGCCACCCGCCGCCCTCAGCGCATCGGCCATCGCCTGCGCTGACTCGAACCGCTGGAACGGCTCCTTCCTCAAGGCCCGCTCGATGATGGGCGCGAGCGGCGCGGGCACCAGCGCCATCACGTCTGGAGCGACCGGCTCGTCGAGCGTCGCCTTGATGCTTCGAAGCTGACTCTCGTGCTCGAACGGCCGGCGACCGGTGACGAGCTCGAACAGCACCAGCCCCATCGAGAACACGTCGGTCGCGAACGTCTGCGGCACCCCGCGAAGCTGCTCGGGCGAGAGGTACTGCATGGGGACGACCATCACTCCGCGGTGCGACATGGCTCCGCGCCGGCACCGGGCGAGGCCGAGCTCGCGCAGCTTCACGTCACCCGCACGGCTGATCATCACGGAGCCGGGCTGAACGTCGCCATGCACCACGCCCATGCCATGCGCGACCTGCAACGCGTCGCACAGCTGCGCGCACACCTCGGCCGCCACCGCCGTCGGCGCCGTCACCTTGCGTGGGCGCAGGTCGAAGCCATCGACGAGCTCGGTGCAGACGAACGAGCGCCCCTCGAGCTGGCCGAAGTCTTCGAGCCGAAGCAGGTGCGGGTGCCTCACCTGCGCCGCGAGGTTCAGGTCTTCGAACATCGTGGCGATGAGCTCTTCGTCGACGAACGACTGCACCCGCGCGAGCGCGAGCCGACGCGTGCTGCTCGAGCGCGTCGCTTCGAACACCTCGAAGAGCCCACCGATGGCGATGCGGCCATGCAGCTCGTACGGCCCAAACCGCTGTGGGAGCGTCGTCACGACCTCAGGGTTTGCCGGCCGACGCCGCGAGCGCCTTGCGATACGTGCTCGCGAGCTGGCCCATCGCGAACCGCCTCGGCACGAAACGGAACGCCAGCATGCCCAGCTGATTCACGAAGCCCGGCACGGCGAGGTGTTCGCGGTTCTTCATCGCCTTGATGGCCGCGCGCGCCGTCTCTCCCACCGGCGCCAGCCAACTGCGCAACGTCGAGAAGCGCTCGCCCGAAGTCATCTCGGTCGCGATGCCGCCGGGCGCGAACACCGTCATCGAGAGCGGGTGCCCTTCGAGCTCGTGCGCGAGCGCGGTGCCGAAGCTGTTCAGGAACGCCTTCGTGCCCGAGTACGCCGACTGGTACGGCACCGGCATCACGCCCGTCATCGACGAGATGAGCATGATGCCACCGCCCAGCTTGTGCGCCTTCATGTGCGAGACCAGCTCGGTCGCCATGCGCACGTTCGCCGTCACGTTCAGCTGCAGCATCGAGAGAAAGTCGTCCCACGCGAGCTCGTGGTGATGGCCGAAGTGCGAGACACCCGCGTTCAAGATGGCGCCGTACAACTGCCGCCCGGCCATCGCCTCGGCCAGCACGCGGTCGACGTCTTCGGGCTTCGACATGTCACCGGTGACGCAGACGACCTGCACGCCCTTCGGCTCGAGCTCGGCCTTCAGCTCGTCGAGCTTCGCCGCGCGCCGGGCAGAGATGACCAGGTTGGCGCCGTGTTCGCCGGCGAGCTGCCGCGCGAGCTCCTGGCCGAGCCCTGCCGATGCACCCGTGACGAGAACCCACTTGCCGCGAAATTCCATACGCGTGCGTTAGCGCCGCCCGCCCGGACGAGCAAGGGGCCGGGTGCGTTGCTACAGGCGGTGTGTGTTCACCGACCTCGAGCTCGTCGCCGCTGGCCGGCGCGTGAAGGCGCTGACGTGGGGCGCGCGCAGCGGCGTTCCCGTGATGCTGGTGCACGGCTTCCCCGACACGCCGCACGGCTGGGACGTCATCGGGCAGGCGCTGGCCGACGCAGGCGCCTTCGTCATCGCGCCGTTTCTGCGTGGGTACGCCGGTTCGCCGCCTGCGCGCGACACGACGCTCAGAGACCTTGGAGACGACGTGTGCTCGCTCGTCACCGCGCTCGGCGTGGAGCAGCTGCACCTCGTCGGTCACGACTGGGGCGCCGAAGCGGTGAACGCCGCCGTCGGGCTCGCTCCCGAGAAGGTGCTCTCGCTGACGGCCATCGGCATTCCGCACCGCGCCGCCATCACGCCGTCACCCGCCCTCGCGTGGGCGCTGCGGCACCTCATCACCCTGTCGCTGCCAGGCGCCGAGGCCCGCTTCGCGAGAGACGACTTCGCGATGATGGAGGTGCTCATCAAGCGTTGGTCGCCGACGTGGCAGTACACGGCCGACGACCTCGCGCCGGTGAAGGCCTGCCTCCGCGAGCCGGGCGTGCTGCACGCGGCGCTCGGCTACTACCGCGCGGCGTCGGTGTTCACGCCGTCGTTCATGAAGAAGCCCGTCGCGGTGAAGACGCTCAACGTCGCGGGCGCCGACGACCCGGGCGTGCGGCCTGCGGTGTTCGAGGGCACGCGGCGCCACTACACGAAGGGCTTCGAGCTGCTCACCGTGCCGGGCGGCCACTTCTGTCACCGCGAGAGCCCCACGCCCGTCATCACCGCGCTGCGACGGCACCTCGGCCTGACTGGCTGACCTTCGCGAAGTCGAAGAAGACGCGCGCGAGCGACGACGGCAGGTGCGCGACCTTGAGCGTCACGAGCGGGTGCGCCGGCGCCCAGACGAGGAAGAGCTCTTCGAGAAACTCGTCACCCAGCTCGGCGACGCCGGTGAAGTCGAGCGTCACTTCTCCGGGCTGCACGTCGAGCATCAACAGCCGCGCCGAGAGCCGGTACCGTGAGCCCGCCGACGCGACCTCGACCCGCTGTCGAAGCGGCACCACCGGCGAGTACCGAACCGCCCGCGCTCGGCCGCTCGCGACGAGCCTTCCTTCGGCCACGAGCTGCTTGAGGTGCTTGTGCACGGCCTGCCGCGAGACACCCGTGAGCGCCGACACCTCTCTGCTGCCGAACGGAGCGCCTGCTCCCATCAACTTCACGAGCGTCTGGTTGACGATTCCCGACATGCCGCCCAACGCTACGCGGCTGACGCCAACCCTCCAGTTTTCGGCCGTGTTTCCCGTTCGATTCCGCTTTCGCTCAGACCTCGCGGCGCGCTGAAAGTGACTGCTCAGTTTGAGCGTGGGCGCTCGCGTCTTCGCTGACGGCTTCATCTGCAGGGTTGACGATTCGCGGTTGACGATTCGGCCGCGTGGTTGACGACTTCAGCGCGCCGCGAAGGTGAAGCCATCGCCCTCGAAGCCGAGAAAGCGCGCGTCTGGCGTCATCGCGAAGCGGTACTCGTAGCTGGGCGCGAACAGGCTGCGCAGGTCGTCGAGCTCGACGTGCACGCGCTGGCAGGGAATGCGGTTGCAGCGGTCTTCGCCCTGCCCCACCGCGACGAGCGGGTACACCGTGCCATCAGCCTTCTCGACGTCGATGACCGACACGCGCAGCTTCTTGCCGTCGCGCCACGGAATGCCGGCGAGCCGAACGTCGAGCGTGTCTCCGTCCCACAGGCCCTTCTTCGTGATGGTGACGGAGCGCTTCGTGCCGTTCGCCTCGACCCGCTCCACCACCGCGCCGTCGGAGGAGTACGTCACGCGAGTCACCGCACCCGCCGCATGGCGAACCGTGCGCAGCGGAGTGCCGTCGGGCTTCGCGACATGGTCGACGCTCCACCGCGGGTGTTTGCCGGTGATGTGCACCTCACCCTCCACGCGCGTCACCGTCCACGTGAGGGTCTGGCCCACGTCGGTGGTCAGCGTGGTGGAGCCGTTCCACGGAAACGCCTCGGCACTCCACGCGAGCGAGGCGAGACAGCACGTCATGCACAGGAGCCATCGAGTCATGCCTTGGTCGACTGCAAACCGTGAGCGCAGCGCTGCTCAGAGGGAAGGCGTGCCGCCGTGCGTGCAACGAGATGCACAGCCTGTGCAATTCCTCGCGCGCAGGAGCCAGGGAACACTACGAAGCGACGGCGTGCATCCCGTGCTCTTCCGCGTCGGTGAGGTGGCCGTCTACTCGTACGGCGTGATGATGGTGGTCGCGCTCGGTGCGGGCTTCGTGGCGTTGCTGCTCGCGGCGCTCCGACTCCGGTACTCGTTGCCCGGCGTCGCGTTGCTCGGGTGCCTGCTGCCCGCGACGATGATGTTCGGCGCGAAGGTTGGCTGGTGGCTCGGGCACCTCGACGAGCTGGAGCGCGAAGGGTGGCTCGGAGGCGGAATGGCGCTGGCGCCTGCGCTCGTTCTGTCGCTGGCCGCGGCTGGCCTGGTGGGCCTGCTCTTCAAGGAGCAGCTCGGCGCGACCCTCGACGTGGTCGTCATCGGGTTGTCGATGAGCGTTGGCGTCGGGCGGCTGGGCTGCTTCCTCGCGGGCTGCTGCGTGGGCAAACCGACCTCGATGCCGTGGGGCCTCGTGTTTCCCACCAGCACCCTCATTCCCGAGACGCTGCACGACGTGCCGTTGCACCCGACCCAGCTCTACGCGCTCGTGCTGTTCACGCTGCTCTCCATCGTGCTGCTGTGGAGAGGCCCGAAGCGTCGGTTCTCAGGCGAGCTGACCCTGGTGGCGGTTGCCGTGTTCGGGGTGGTGTCGATGGCGGAGCCGTTCGTGCGGCTCGACGAACCGCACGTGCCCTTCAAGGTCGTCGCGTGGCTTCTCGTCGTGCTCGCTGCCATCGCAGCGACGGTGCTGCTGGGCCGTCGTGCGGCGCCAGCAGCCACTGCCTGACTCGTCACTTCGTCGCGGGCGGCGCGGCGGGGCGAATCACGAGCTCGGTCTCGATGGCGATCTTCACCTCGTCACCGACGACCTTCACGGCCTCGGCGGGCGCCTGCCACTTCAGGTTCCAGTCCTGACGAATGATGACGCCGGTCGCGGTGACGGCGCGGGTCGGGTTGCCGCTGAACGGGTTCGCCACCTCGGGAGAGATTTCGGCGTCGAGCGTCACGGGCTTCGTCACGCCGTGCATCGTGAGGTCGCCCGTAATCTTCAGCTTCGTCTTCGACACCTTCTGCACCTTCGTCGACTTGAACATCAGCGTGGGGAACTTCTCGACGTCGAAGAAGTCAGGCGAGCGCAGGTGCTCGTCACGCTTGGCCCACTTGGTGTCGATGGCCTTGAGGTCGATGCTGGCCTCGATGGTGCTCTTCGAGGGGTCGGCATCGTCGAGCATCACCTTGCCCGTCACCTGGCCGAGCGTGCCGGTGACGTTGCTGACGCCGAGGTGGCGAACGCTGAAGTTCGCGGCGGCGTGCGAGGAGTCGATTTCGTAGGTGCCTCCGAAGGCGACGGTGGCGAAGGCGACGACGGCGGCACTGAAGAGGCGGAGCATCGGGCGGGTCCTGGTGAGGGCGTCGGAAGTGACGCGCGCCGCGGGTACGCCGGGCACCCGAAACTGGTTGCAGGTAACCAACACGGTCTTCACCGCGTAGGAGTCAGCGGGCTGGCGTCGAGGCCTGCCTCAGCGCCCGGTACGCACGATGGGCGCGCACCTTGAGCGTCGACGAAGGAGCTCCGCAGTCATGGGCCAGCTCGGAGAACGTGCGGCCTTCGACGTGGTGGCGCCAGAGCAGCTCGAGCGTCGGCGGCTCGAGCCGGCGGAGCAGCCGGGTGAGGTCGGCTCGTTGCTCCACGCAGACGAGGTCGGTCACGGGCTCGGTCGAAGCCGCCTTCACGGCGTGGGCGCGCCGGCGGCTGGCGCTGCGCAGCGAATCGAACGCGACGTTCCGCGCGATGCCGAAGATCCACGCACGCACGGGCTCTTCCCGACGGTACTGATGCGCCCTGGTGACGACCTGGAAGAGCGTGTGCTGGGCCAGCTCTTCGCCGTCGAGGCCGTAGCGCTCGAAGAAGCGGCGCAGGCGCGGCCGCACCCGCCCGTCGAGGGCACCGAACGCGCACCCGTCGCCTTCGAGGAACTGCGTCATCAGCGCTTCGTCTTCCATCGTGCGCGGCACCAAAGGCCGAACGTGAAGGCAATGGGCGCGAGCGCTGTTGCCTTTTTCGCGCCGGGGTCTGCCGTTTCTTGCAAGGAGCGCCCATGAAGAGGTCGATGGAGCGGCACCGCCGCGTCTGGCAGGTGTGGAACTGGTTGCCCGCCTTCCGTGCAGCGGCCGAGTTCCAGAGCCTGCAACGCGCGGCGCTCGCAGTGAGCCTGAGCCCCTCGGCGTTGTCGCGGGCCATCAACCTGCTCGAGCGCTCGCTGAACGAGAAGCTGTTCAACCGCAGCCCCACGGGCCTGACGCTGACCGCACGAGGCCATCTGTTGCTCGTGGCGACGCGTGACGCGGTGAGGCTGGTGCACGAAGCGCTGCCCGACTCTGCGGCGCCGAGACGACTGAGGGTGGGCGCGGCGGGGCCGGTGTTGCCGCTCCTCGTCGCCGAAGGCGTGGCGCGCGCCGTGCCCGAGTGGTCGGTGACGGTCGCGACGACGGGCGACGAGACGTTGCTCGAGCAGCTGCGCTGCGGAGACCTCGACTTCGCGCTCAGCCATCAGCCACACGCGGTGCAGGGCATCGAGTCGCGCCAGCTGCCCTCGCTCGAGCTCGTGCTCGCCGGCGTGACGACCCGCGGCCGGCATCGAACCATTGCGATGTCGGAGCCCGGCTTCGACGACCCTTCGGCCGAGCTGAGCGCCTCGACCTGGGCCGAAGCGGAGCGGCTGGCTCGCGCGACGTCACTGCCCGTCATCGCGCCGTGGTGTCTGTTGCCGAGCGGCTCGGTGGTGCGCCCGCTGGGGAGGAGCCAGCCCGTCTTCGCCTCGTGGCGCACCGGCCTCTACGCCGGGCAGAGCGAGCCGTACGAGCGCGTCGGTTCTTCGGTGAGCGCGCTGCTGGCGTGGCGCCCGGTACCTGCGCGCGAGCCCGGCGCTTCGAAGAAGCCTCGAGCGCGAAACGGGCGCTGATCAGCACTTCACAGAAAGAGGTGCAGCTGCAGCACCAGCGCGTACGAGAGCGGCTGCGTCGCGTCGACTCGCCGCACCACGTTGTCGAGGCGCAGCTCGAAGTGCGAGAAGAAGTACCAGGCCGCCGACAGCCACGCGCCGAACGAGGGGCCACGCTGGCGCCCATCGTGAGCGCTCTCGCCGGTGAGCATCACGTGCACGCCTTGAATCGGCTCCCAGTCACCCTGCACGAGGGCGGCGTACCCCACGCGGTCAGCGGCGCCGGGCGTGGTCCACGCCAGCACGTCGGCCTCTGCGAGCACCACCAGCGGCTGCACGGGCGCCCAGCGAAAGAACGCGCCGTGGGCCTGTCGCGCGGTCGCGCCGAGCTGGGGCCGCCCCGCCATCAGGCTCGAGACGCCGAGCGAGGTGCGCGTGTTGAAGCTGTACTCGGCGAACGCTGAGTAGCCGCTCTCGTTCGTGTCGACGAGCGTGGTGGCCGCGAGGCCCATCACCTCGGCGCGCAGCTGGGCGCCGGAGTACGCCGCCGACACGCCGAGCCGTTGCTGCACGTTCGTGTCGGTGAGCGTCAACGCGCGCACCCACGTGCTGTGCTCGTTGTTCCGCAGGCCGAACGGCACGGGAATGCGCCCGCCTCGCACGAGCACCGTGTCGTTCACCACCTTCGCGCCCGCCCAGTACGTGCGCGCGACGAACGAGGGCCCGCACTCTCCGGGTGACGACGGCTCACAGTGAGGAGTGACGGCCGCGGCCGCGATGGCGTCACGCCGGCCGAACCCACCCGTGCCATGCAGCACCACCTTCTCGGCGAGCGTGAACGTCGCGGCGAGGTCGGCCGCCATCTCGAGCGGCGTCACCGTCTTCGGAGCGCCCGGCGCCACCAGCGCCCCGAAGCGCAGGTTGCCCGAGAGGTTCACCGCCGCGGGCAGCTGCAGAAACCACAAGAAGCTGGCGTTGCGCATCGGGTCGGTCGACGGCGTGGGCGCCCACCGCACCAACTGCTCCGACTCGAGCCGGCCGAAGGTCGTCAGCTGGCCCGCGCCCGAGGGGTCGACGTGACAGCTCGCACAGCTCGTGAGGTCGTGCCGAACCATCCACGGGTAGGCGGCGGCCGTGCCCGCCCAGAGAAGCACCGAGACGAAGGAGAAGAGCCTCATGATGAGCGCGGCTGTGCTCCCCCTCGGCGCCGTTGGCAAGGCTCCTTCAGCCGCCGTCGCTCGAACGCCCGGCCGCGCGCTGGTTCTGCCGCTCGACACAGCGCTGCAGCATCGACTTCACCAGCTCGTTCGGAGCGCCGGCTTCGACGCGAAACCCGCTGCCGCTCCCAGCCCGCACCCGCGCGAGCTCGAGCAGGTCGGCCTGGCTCGTTCGCCCCTGACTCTGCGCCCGCAGCCGCGCGATGCTGAGCAGACTGCCGATGCTGCGGCGCAGCTCGTCGGTCTTGGAGCCGTCGTTGGCCGCGACGTCGGCCACCACGCCCACGTCGTGCGACACGTCGACATGCAGCGACACGCCCCTGGTGGTCTGCAGAATGACGTCACGCAGCCTGGGCTCTTCGTCACCAAACAGGTCGGCGAGGGCCGAGGGCGCCAGCGTGCCGTACACCTCGCCGTAGGCCTCCGAGGGGTCGAGCACCGGGCGCGCGGCCGGGTCTCCATGTTCGAGGCGGTCGAGCATCGCGCGCACCTCGGCGTCGGGGCCGGTGAGCACCACCTGGCGATTCCACACCGCGGTCGTTCGTGCGTCGCCAAGCTCATACAGCTTCGTCCGCGGCCCGTAGTCCGACGCGGGACCAGAGGGCATCGGCGCGTGCTCGAGCTGGCCCGTGATGACGGCGACTCCGTCGACGAGCGCGATGCGGTCGAGGTGCACCATCGGGTCGAAGCCCGCGTCGCGCAGCTGGTCGAGGTCAGACCGGCCGCCTGCCGTCACACAGTCGAGAACGAGCGCGCCGAGCTCGGAGTTGAGAATCGCGCTCACCTCGGCCACCACCGCGCCGCGCTTCACCGTCGACGGCATCATCGCCAGCAGCGGGTCCCTCGGTCTTGGCGGTGGCGCGGCGGCCTGCTCGACCCCTGCGTCGACGAGCGGCAAGGGCACGAACGTCTCGCGCTGCTGCGCCCGCTGCTGCTCACCGTCTGTCATGTGCTTCGGCAGCTTGACGACGGGCGGGGGCGGGCGTGGCGGCGGCTCGGCGCCGACCATCAACCACGCGCCGACGATGAGCAGACCGGCCGCGAGCACCAACCAGAACCAGCTGCGTCGTCGCGTGGCCATACAGGTCGACTGGTCAAAGCCCGAGTCGGCAGCGCTGTCGAGCAGGCGAGCCTCACCGAACGCGCGAAGCAGTAGGGTGGCGACCGTGACGACCCAGGCCCACGAGACGGTGCTCTCGACCACCGACCGGCTCGAGGCGCAGTCGGTGGTGTCGATGCTCGCGTCTCACGGCATCGAGGCGCGGCTCTCGGGCGTCGTCGACTCGGCGCGCCTCGGCATCGGAGACACCGCGCTGCCCCTGAACGTCGAGGTGCCCGTCGACAGCGTCGCGCGCGCGAAGGCCCTGCTCGCTGCCGAACCCGAGCCCCAGGACGACGGTGGCGACGTTCGGGCCAACCGCAAACGCCCCATCATCGCCATCGGGCTGCCCATCGTCTGGCCCGGCCTCGCGCACGTGTACGCCGGCCTGCCGTGGACTGGTGTGGTGCTCGCGCTCGCCCTGTTGCTGTCGTTGCCGGCGGCTCGCAGCGTGAACGCGGCCGGGGTCTATCTGCTGCTCGTCGTGGCCGACGCGGTCTTCGGCGTGCGCGGCGTGCGCGCGTTCAATCGGGGGCAGCACCGCACGACCTTTCGGCAGCTCGCCGCCGGGGTGGGCCTCTCGCTCGCGGCGCTCGTCCTCAGCTCGGGCACGGCGGGCGTCGGCTGGGTTCGACACCAGCTCACCGCGCGGGAGTTCGCCGCCTACCGGCTCTCGTGCTCGAGCAGGAACCTCGTCATCGTGAACGAAGGCGCTGAGCCGAAGGACCTCGAGCTGAAGTTCGTCTCTCTCGTCGCGACGTACGGGCTCTTCGACGAGGAGTCGGTCAGCGCGAACGTTCCAGAAACCCGGCTTCACCTCATGCCGGGTGGGCGTGCCGAGGTGCCGCTCGCGGTCGACCCCACGTTCGCCTGTGCGCCGGAGCCTCCCGGGCTCGTGTTGGAGCCACGCTTCGACCTTCGCCGACCGTCGTCGTGCACGACGTGGCTCTCGCTCGTGAGCGGGGGCCGCGAAGCGTCGGTGCGCTGCGCCCATGACGCCCCGCCAGAGCGCATGCGGGTCGAGCGCGCGAACCGGAACTGAACCACAGCGCCATCCGTTTTGACGGACGATCATCCGTTCGCCTAAGAATACGGCATGAGCGCCGACATCGACATCGACACCTTCCTCGCACAGCAGGGCTTCACGAGCGCCACGAGGCCTCAGGCGCGGGTCGCACTCGAGGCGGCCGCCCTCACGAGAGCCGGAAAGACGCGGCTGAGCGTCGAGAAGAGCGAGCGGGCTGCGGCCGCCCTGCGTGAGGTCTTCGCCCTGCACTGCCACACGCCCGAGTGCACCTCGTACGCCCGCGCGAGTGGACGCACGGCCGTTCAAGCGGACAGCAAACAACACTGCCACCGTTGTGGTGGAAGCGAGAACTCACGCGCCGCGCAGGAGCTCGTCGAGGCCGGCCTTCATCGGCTCGTCGTCGTCGGAGGCACGCCCGCCACACGTGAAGAGCTCGAGCGCTTGCTGGGGAAGACCATCGAGCTGCGCCTCGTCGACGGCACCCGTCATCGCCCCATCGACCGCGCGAAGGCCGACCTCGACTGGGCCGACCGTGTGCTGCTGTGGGGAGCGACCGAGCTGCACCACAAGGTCAGCAAGCAGTACGCCGACGCGGCTGCGACCAGACACAAGGTGGTGCACGTGCCGAGACGAGGCGTGGCGCAACTGCTGGCAGGTGCCATCGAATCCGTGCGCCGTCGCGCAGCCTGATCAGTCGTATGGTCGCGCATGCCCGCTCGGCTCCTTCAAAGACGGCTCAGGCAACTTCTCCTTCGCGTGGTTCTCGTCGAAGGCGGTGAAGACCGAGGTGGCCGCGCTTGGTGAAGAAGTCGAACGAAGACGTCTACGAAGAGCTCTACGACTTCGTGCACGCGAGACTGTCGAAGCGGGCGACCTGAGCCATGAACGAGCTGCTCATCCTCGGGTTGGTCTTCTTCCTCCTCGGCATCGGCTGCCTCGGCGGCGGCGTCGTCGCCTTCGTGCGTGTCAGGCATCGGCGCTCGAGCTGGCGCCTGGCGCAGGGCACGGTGGTGAAGCTGGTGCGCACGACGGGCAGCATGCAGGCGCCAGTCGTCGCGTTCACCTCGCCGCGCGGGCCCGTGCAGTTCCAGTCCGAGGTCAGCAGCTCACCTCCAGCGTGGCGGGCGGGAGAACCCGTGCAGGTGCTCTTCGACCCGAACGACCCAACGCAGGCGGTCATCGACTCCTTCTGGGTTCGCTGGCTCGTGCCGGTGCTGCTCGGCTTCGTGGGCGCCGTCTTCGGGTGCATCGGCCTGGCGATGGCAGCCGTCGGCGCGCTGACGCGCGAGTAATGGAACCGTTTCATCGCGAGGGGTGTCGGCCCGACGATGACGGCACTTCTCCTGCTCGCCCTCGGTGCCGCGCCCCTCGAGTCGGTGATGCTCGACGGGTTTCCCTTCGTTCAGCAGAAGCCCGACTTCTGCGGAGAAGCCGACGTCGAGATGGCCCTGCGCCGCCTCGGCCGCGATGTCACCCAGGACGACGTCTTCAACGTCAGCGGGCTCGACCCTTTGAAAGGCCGCGGCGTGTGGGCCGACAGCTTGCGCGACGCGCTGGTGAACCTCGGCGTGAACCCGGGCCAGGTCTGGTACCGCGCGCGAGGCGCCAGCGAAGTCGACGCTCAGTTCCGGGCGCTCCACGCCGACCTGCGCGCCGGCACGCCGAGCATCGTGTGCATGCACTACGACGCCTCGCCCAACACCACCGAGCACTTCAGGCTCATCACCGGCTACGACGCGACGACCGACGAGCTCGTCTACCAGGAGCCCGCTGAAGCCGACGGCGCCAACCGCCGCATGAAGCGCGACACCTTTCTCTCGCTCTGGCCCTTCAAGAAGACGAAGGACCAGTGGACCGTCATTCGCCTTCGCCTCGAGCCGAAGGGCCCGCCGCCGCCGCTCGTGCGGCCCTCGTCACCGACGCCGGCCGAGGTCTCTCAGCACGTGCAGAAGCTGAAAGAGACGCTGCCGGCGGGCTACACGCTCGCCTGGGAGAAGCCGTTTCTCGTCATCGGCAACGAGGCGCCCGACACGGTGCGCTCGCGCGGCAAAGACGTCGTGCGGTGGACACGCGACCTCTTGCTGAAGGACTTCTTCGAGAAGCCACCCTCGAAGCTCGAAGAGGTCTGGGTCTTCAAGGACGCGAAGACGTACGAGCACGCCTCACGCACGCTGTTCTCGACGGAGCCGACGACGCCCTACGGCTATTACCTGGCGAGCCGCCGCGCGATGGTGATGAACATCAGGCCCGGCTACGGAACGCTCACGCACGAGCTCGTGCACCCCTTCATGCACGAGAACTGGCCCGACGGGCCGGCATGGCTGAACGAGGGCCTCGGCTCGCTCTTCGAGTTCCCCGGAGAACGTGACGGCCACTTCATCGGCCAGCTGAACTGGAGGTTGCCAGCCGTGCAGGCCGCCATTCGCGACAAGACGGTGCCGAAGCTGAGCGAGCTCATCTCGACCACCGACGAGGCGTTCTACGCCGACGAGTCGGGCGTGCACTACGCGATGGCGCGCTACCTCTGTTACTGGCTGCAGGAGCGCGGGCTGCTGATTCGCTTCGTGCAGCGCGCGCAGGCGCTCAAGGGCACCGATGGCACTGGCGCGAAGGCGCTCGAAGAGGTGCTCGGCGGCCCGCCAGACTCGTTCCAGAAGCAGTGGGAGACGTTCGTGCTGGGCCTCAAGCGTCACCGCTCGTGATGGCGGTCGAAGTCGGCGTGGAGCGTCTGCAGCGCGGCGCGCGTGCGCGTCTTCACGGTGCCCAGCGGCAGGCCGGTGCGAACGGCGATCTGCCGCTGCGACAGCCCTTCGTCCCACGCGAGCTCGAGCAACGAGCGCTGCTCGATGGGCAGTTCAGCCACGCGCCGACGCACCTGTGAGCTCAAGCGCGCCAGGTCGTAGAGCTCGTCGGGCTGGCCGGGCGGGGCGGGCACGGCGCGGCCTTCGAGCTCGAGCGTTCGGTCGCTGGTGCCCTTCGAGCGCAGGCGGTCGATGGCGCGGCTGCGGGTGATGGTGAGCAGCCACGCGGCGACGTTCGCGCGCTCGGGCTGGTACTGCTCGGCGCGGCGCCACGCTTCGAGGAAGGTCTCTTGCACCACCTCTTCGGCCTCGGCGCGGTCACGCATGAGGCGGGTGGCGACGCCGAGCAGCATCGCGGCGTAGCGCGCGTGCAGCAGGGCGAGGGCGTCTCTGTCTCCGCGCGCCAGCCGGTCCGAGAGGGCGCGCTCGTCAGCGCCCTGGGTCACGGGGCCTCCGCGAGCCCGGTCACCGAGGCACAGATGCAGGCGAGGCCTTCGAGTGCGGTGAAGCTGTGGGTGGTGCCCTCGTCACGCTCGTCGAGGCGCCCGCGCCACATCTCGACGCCCGACTGGTCGTCGCGGTAGCCACCTTCGAGCACGAGCACCTCTTCGTGCGCGCCGTGCGTGTGCAGGGGGAATCGAGCGCCCGGCGCGAGCTTGAGCAGCGTCGTCACCAGGCCTTCACGGCGAGGGCCGGCTTCCACCGGCATCAGCAGCACGCCCTCGGCGGGGCCCTCGAGCCAGGCGGCGTCGTCGTCGATGCGGCCGAGCAGCGAGCGCGCCTGCGCCTCGGTCAGGTCGAAGAGGCGCGCCAGCCGTGGCACCAGATGCTCGAAGCGATGTGCGCCGGCGAGGCTCGCCTGCAACCGGCTCCAGCTGCGGGGAGGCGCTGACAGACCCATCGAGAGGACTCCCAGCGCCGCGTCGAGCTCGGCCAGCTGCGTCGCCGCTGCGTCGTCGGCCATCACCCGGGCGCGCTCCTCGGCGCTCGCGGTGCCAAAGGCGCAGTCGTTGAGCAGGTCGTCGAGGTCGAGCGCAGCCATGTCTGCACGGGGTACGGTCGCCGCTCGTGGGTGGATTCGGCGAATTCGAGGACTTGAGGGTTGATCAACCGCGGCGGCTTTCCGCAGTGGTTCCGGGTGAGTGCAGCGGGTGGCGAATGCGACACCGGCTGGAACCGCCGGGGCGGGGCTGGCGTTCACCGCCCACATGCGAGCGTTGGTGACGGTGCTGGTTCTCGTCGGGTGTGCGCACCCGCCGCTGGTGGCGCGAGCTCCGAAGGCGAACGAACCCTCGTTGGAGGTGATGACGTTCAACGTGAACTTCGGCATTCCGGGCGATGCCGAGACGGTGGCGCTCATCGAGCAGTCGACGGCCGACCTGGTGGTGTTGCAAGAGACGACGCCAGCGTGGGAGTCGGCCACGCGCGCGGGTCTGTCGAAGCGGTGGCCACATCAGCAGTGGGTGCACTCGGCGGGAGCAGGTGGGCTGGCGGTGCTGTCGACGCGGCCGTTCACGGCGACGGTGCTCGAGAACCGGCGCGGCTGGTTTCCAGC
>JAEUJR010000380.1 GCA_016793585.1 Archangium sp. | reverse complement strand
CCACGCGCAGAATCTCTTCGCCGCTGTTCGACTGCCGCGTGCGTTTGCCCCAGACGAACTCGCCGAGCTGGTGGCTGTAGCCGAGCGTCTTCGCCACCGTGGTGATCGGCTCCCGCCCGAGCAGGTTCGTCCAGATCACCATCGGCGCGTTCGGCACCAGGTTCGCGACCGCCAGCGACAGCCACTGCTTCGTGAACTCGCGGTACTCGCGCACGTCTTCGAACCGCCGCACCGGGCCGCTGTCGATCTTCCGCCCCTTGGATTCGCGCTCATCTCCGCCTTTTCGCCGGCGCACCAGCAGGCAGTACGGCGGGTCGGTGATCAGCGCGTCGGCGCGACGGCCCTCGAGGAGGCGTCTCCACGCCTCAGCGCTCGTCGAGTCTCCTTGAAGGCACCTGCCCGTCATCTCGTTGCGTCCTCGCGGCGGGCCTCGTAGCACAGCCCCCATGAGCGACGTGCACGTGCGGAACATGACGAAGGCCGACCTGCCACGCGTCGGCGAGCTGGCCGGCGCCCTCGTGCGGCTCCACCACTCGTGGGACGCGCGGCGCTTCTTCCTCGAAGAGGGCGTGGAGCAGGGCTACCAGTGGTGGTTCGCGAAGCAGCTCGGGCAGGAGGGCGTCGTACTGCAGGTCGCCGAGGTCGACGGCGCGATCGCGGGCTACGTCTACGGCAGCCTCGAAGAGCGCGACTGGGCGATGTTGCTCGACGCGCACGGCGCGATTCACGACGTCTACGTCGACGCCACCTTCCGCCGAGCAGGCGTCGCGAAGGCGCTCATGCTGTCGGCCATCGCCGCGCTCGAAGCGCAGGGCGCCGATCAGGTCGTGCTCTCGACCTCGACGTCGAACCCGCAGGCGCAGGCGCTGTTTCGCAGCCTCGGGTTTCGAGACACCATGATCGAAATGACGCGCTCGAAGTAGGGTGCGCCCCATGGGGGTCGGTTCGAACTACGAGACGAGCTCGACGTACGTGGGCGGGTTCGTCAAGGCGTTGAAGGCCGTGGGGCTGCTGACGCCAGCGGTCGAAGGGCGCTTTGGAGAACCGCAGCGGGCCATGGTCGCGTCGGCGTACTCCCGCGGCTGGTGGCCGGGCGACGCCTCGGAGTTACTGGTCACGGCGGTCCTCGACGTTCACGGCGCTGCGAAGCTCGAAGAGGCCGGCTTGCTGACGACGCGCAACAGCGTGGGCCCCATCATCACGCCGCTCATCTCGGTCATCGGCGCGATCTTCGGCCTGAAGCCGGCGTCGCTCTTCGAGCGCATGGGCGATCTCGCGAGCACCTCGGTGCGCGGGGTCGACTTCGAGTGGACCTCGACCGGCTCGACCGGCGGCACGCTGCGCATCGAGTACCCCGCCGGCCTGGGCGGAGCGACCGTCGAGCCCTTGTGGCGTGGCGCCTGCCGCTTCGTCTTCGACACCGCTCGCGCGAAGGGCGAGATCGTCTCGTCACGCGTCGAGGGCAGCGTGCTGCTCTTCACGCTGCGCTGGTGATCGCCGTTGGTTCACCAGCAGTGTTCGAAAAGCCGCCTGCACGCGCTATGGACCCGGCATGGCTGCTGCCGGCTTCGAGGTGAGTTCGACGTACGCGGGTGGTCTCGTGAAAGCGCTGCGCGAGACCTCGTTGTTGACACCGCAGCTCGAGGCGCGACTCGACGAGTCGGCGAAGGCGTTGGTCTCGGCTCCGTACGCTCGCAGTTGGTGGCCCGGCTCGGCGTCGACCACCTTGCTGCGGTTGGTGCTCGAAGCCCATGGCGCAGCGAAGCTCGAAGAGGTCGGCCTGCGCGTCATCAAGAACAGCATGGGCCCGATCATCACGCCGCTCACCTCGGTCGTGGGCGCCATCTTCGGCCTCAAGCCGTCGACGCTGCTCGAGCGTATGGGCGAGTTCGCCACGACGTCGGTGCGCGGCGTGAGCCTCTCGTGGAACCTCGCGACCCCCACCCACGGCCAGCTTCACGTCAGCTACCCGCCCGGCGAAGACGGCAAGCTCTTCGAGCCGATGTGGCGTGGCGCCTGTCTGTACGCCTTCGAGGTGACGCAGACGAAGGGCGGCTCGGTCTCGAGCCAGATCGACGGCAGCGCGATCGTCTTCGACGTTCGCTGGTGAGGCTTCAGCGGTGGTGCGCAGCCACGTCGGCGTGCTTCACCAGGAAGTCTTCGAACGTTCCCGTGAAGTCGACGACCTCTTTGCCGTTGCGCGGCGCCCAGATGCGCGTGGCGACTTCGCTGATGAGCTGCTGGTCGTGCGTGACGACGATGACGGTGCCCTCGTAGCGGGCGAGCCCTTCACGCAGCGCCGAGATCGACTCGAGATCGAGGTGGTTCGTCGGCTCGTCGAGAATGAGCACGTTGTCTTTGCGCATCATCAACTGTGACAGCAGCGTGCGCACCGTCTCTCCGCCCGAGAGCGTGTCGGTGGGCTTCATGCGCTCTTCGCCAGAGAACAGCATTCGCCCGAGCAGGCCGCCGATCTCTTCGTTCGACATCTTCACGTCTTGATCGCGCAGCCACTGGTACACGGTGGTGCCCTTCTTGATCAGGCCGTGATGGTCCTGCGGCATGTAGCCGACCATCGCGTTGTGGCCCCACGTCACCGTGCCGGAGTCGGGCGTCTCGGCGCCGGTCAGCATCTTCACCAGGGTCGACTTGCCCACGCCGTTCTTGCCGATGACGGCGATCTTCTCGCCCTTGGTGACGAGCGCGCTGAAGGGCGGAATCACCACGTGCCCGTCGTAGGCCTTCGAGATGCCCTCGATGGTGACGGTCTGCTTGCCGCTGGCGCCCTTCTGCTCGAACTTGATGAAGGGGCGCGCGATGTTCGAGCGCTTGACGTCTTCGACCTTGAGCTTCTCGAGCGCGTTCTTGCGGCTCTGCACCTGGCTGGCGCGCGTACCGGCCGAGAAGCGGGCCACGAAGTCCTGCAGCTGCGAGATCTTCTTCTTCTTCTCGCTGTTCTCCGACTCGATGCGCGAGCGCACCTGGGCCTTCTGACGAACCATGTCGTCGTAGCCGCCCGGGTAGGTGATGATCGTCTCGTAGTCGATGTCGGCGATGTGCGTGCAGATCGCGTTCAAGAAGTGGCGATCGTGCGAGATGGTGATCAGCACGCCCTCGTACTCGTGCAGGAATGTCTCGAGCCACCGAATCGACTCGAGGTCGAGGTTGTTGGTGGGCTCGTCGAGCAGCAGGCCCTCGGGCTTGCCGAAGAGCGCCTGCGCCAGCAGCACGCGGAGCTTGTAGCCGCCGGTGAGGTTCTTCAGCGGCCCTTCGTGAAACGCCTGCTCGATGCCCAGACCCTCGAGCAGCGCGCCCGCGTCGGACTCGGCCACGTAGCCGTCTTCTTCGGCGATCACGCCCTCGAGATCGCCGAGGCGCACGCCGTCTTCGTCGGTGAGGTTGGGCTTCTCGAGCAGCGTGTTCTTCTCGTTCATCGCCGCCCACAGCGCCTTGTTGCCCATCATCACCACGTCGAGCACGCG
>JAEUJR010000270.1 GCA_016793585.1 Archangium sp. | reverse complement strand
TGAGCGAGCTGCCACCGTACGAGATGAACGGCAGCGTGAGGCCCTTCGTGGGCACGAGGCCCATGGCCACCGACATGTTCACCACCGCCTGGAAGCCGATGAGCGTGGTGATGCCGAGGCCCAGGTACGTGCCGAACGGCTCGGTCGCGTTCAACGAAGCCCGAATGCCGCGCCAGATGACGAGGCCGTAGAGCGAGATGAGCGCCGCCACGCCGAGCAGACCGAGCTCTTCACCGATGATCGCGAAGATGAAGTCGGTGTGCGCCTCAGGCAGGAAGAAGAGCTTCTGCCGGCCGTCGCCGAGGCCAAGGCCCGACACACCACCGGAGCCGATCGACATCAGCGACTCCGCGACCTGGTAGCCCGAGCCCTGACGGTTCGCCCACGGGTCGAGGAACGCGGTGATGCGCTTCATGCGGTACTCGCTGGTGGCAATGGCCGTGTACGCGAACGGAATCGCTAGCAGCACCGAGCCGACCAGCCACGACAGCTTCGCGCCCGCGGCGAAGAGCATCACGAACATGAGGAACAACAGCGCGACCGAGCTGCCGAAGTCGGGCTCGAGCATGCAGAGAATGACGAGGAAGCCGGCGATGCCGAGGTGCGGCAGGAAGCCGATCGAGAAGTGCTGCACCTTCTCGCGCTTCTTCGCGAGCGAGTACGAGAGGTAGATGACCCACGCGACTTTCGCGATCTCTGCGGGCTGAATCGACACGCCGGGAAAACGAATCCACCGCTTGGCGCCGCCGACCTTCGTGCCGATGCCGGGAATGAGCACCGCGATCAGCAGAATCACCGCGACCACCAGCAGCGGGTACGCCAGGCGGGCCATGCGCCGGTAGCCGAGCTTCATCGACACGGCCATGGCGACCAGCCCGATGGCCGCTGCGAACGCCTGACGCTTCAAGAAGAAGAAGCCGTCGCCCAGCTTGTCCTGCGCGGTGATGGCGCTCGACGAATAGACCATCACGAGGCCGAAGCCGACGAGGCCGAAGATGGCCGCGAGCAGCACCGGGTCGTACGCGATGGTCGCCTTGCGGGAGTCGTTCATGTCAGAGGCCCTTCACCAGCGACTTGAACGTGTCGCCGCGGTGCTCGAAGTGGTTGAACTGGTCGTAGGAAGCGCAGGCGGGTGAGAGCAGAACGATGTCTCCCGACTTCGCGAGCTCGCGCGCCTTCTTCACCGCGACGTCGATGGTCTCGCAGCCATGAACAGGGAAGCTCTTGAACGCATCGGCGATGGCCGGAGCGTCCTTCCCGATGGTGAGCACGCCGAGCACCTTGCCCTTCGCGGCGTCGACCATCGGCGTGTACGGCGCACCCTTGCCCTTGCCGCCGGCGATCAACCAGATGCGGCCGGGCAGCGCGTTGAGCGCGACGAGCGAGGAGTCGACGTTGGTGGCCTTCGAGTCGTTGAGCCACTCGACGCCGTCGAGCTCGCGCACGAACTCCATGCGGTGCGGCAGGCCGGGGAACGCGTCGAGGCCTTCTTGAATCGTGGCGGCGGGAACTCCGGCGAGGTGCGCCATCATCGCGGCGGCCATCGCGTTCTCGAGGTTGTGCTTGCCGCGCAGCGAACGGTTGCGCACGTGGAAGACCGGCTTGTCGCCGAACGCGAGAATGAACTTCGAGCCGCCACCGACGGCCACGCCCGCGAAGCCAGCGTTCGTGCGCATGGCGTCGCTGGTGAAGCCGTAGAGCGGCACCTTCGCAGCGCGCGCGAGCCGAACGACGTGCGAGTCATCGGCGTTCACGACCGCGAAGCCCTTCGGCGGCTGGGTCGAGAAGATGCGCGCCTTCGCGAGGCCGTAGTCCTCGTGGGTCGCGTAGCGGTCGAGGTGATCGGGCGTCAGATTCAGAATCGCCGTGCCCTGAAACGCCGCGTCGACGATGCCCTCGAGCTGAAACGACGAGAGCTCGACGACGTGCATCGCGTACGGCTTTTGCGCCGGGTCTTCGTACGCGCGAGTGAGCGCGGTGCCGAGGTTGCCGCCGACGAAGGTGTTCGGCTCGTGACGCTTCATCAACTCGCCGAGCAGCGCCGTGGTGGTGCTCTTGCCGTTCGTGCCGGTGATGCCGAGCATCGGGCCCGCGCCTTCAGGGCGGAACCTCCACGCGAGCTCGATCTCTCCGTACACGACGGCGCCGGCCTGCTTGGCGGCGACCAGCTCGGGCTTCGAGAGCGGCACGCCGGGGCTGACGACGACGGCCTCGGCCCCCTCCCAAAACTTCGCGGGGAACGCGCCCTTCTTCAGCGTGAACCGCTCGGAGGTGAACGGCGCGGTGGCCTTCTCGTTCTCGTCGAGCGCCGTCACGCGCGCGCCGCGGTTGAGCAGCAACGACGCAGCGCCGATGCCGCTCTTGCCGAGGCCGATGACGACGAAGTGTTTTCCCTCGAGCGACGCCATCGGTTACCTCAGTTTCAGTGACGCGAGCGCCACGCCGCCGAGCAGCAGCGAGATGATCCAGAAGCGGACGACGATCTTCGTCTCCGACATGCCGCTCTTCTCGTAGTGGTGGTGCAGCGGAGCCATCTTGAAGACGCGCTTTCCCGTCGTCTTGAAGCTGGTGACCTGGATCATCACCGAGAGGATCTCGGCGAGGAACACGCCATGAACGATGGCGCTGACGAGCTCGTTCTTGCTGAGCATCGCGACGGTACCGAGCGCTCCACCGAGCGCGAGCGAGCCGACGTCGCCCATGAACACGCTCGCCGGGTAGGCGTTGAACCAGAGGAAGCTGATGCC
>JAEUJR010000213.1 GCA_016793585.1 Archangium sp. | reverse complement strand
GAGAAGACGACGTTCAAGCCCACGGAGCAGCTCTACGACAGCGCCGACTACACGACGCAGCGCCTCACCGAAGAAGAGCCCTCGATGGACCCCGCGAAGCGCGTGCCCGTCGCCGTCGCGCTCGACCAGCTCTACAAGATTCCTCTCGTCGGCCCGGTGCACGGCACGATCTTCGTGACGGGCATGACGTCGGACGAGAAGGCGAACCTCGAGGTGACGCGCGTGCGGCTCACGGGCGACGCACAAGACCCGGTGCAGGTCGACGGGGCGTTCGACATTCACCTCGTCGGTACTCGCGTGGTGAACGGCAAGCTGAACGACGTGAAGGCAAAGGGCTCGTTCACCGTCTTCGCGTCGTGCAGCGAGCCCTCGACCCGACGTGCGTTCTATTGCCCGGGCAACTCCACCTCGAACGAGCAGGAGGAGCAGGCGCAGTACTACGGCACCAGCCAGGTCGTGGCGCCGCGGGCCGAGGAGTCGACGTTCGCGAGCTACCCCGCGCCCTGTCCTGAGGGCATCTGGTCGGCGTTCGTGAAGAGCGATGCCCACTTCGAGCGCGGCGCTCTCGACGCGGGCGGCAAGCGCCTCGTGTGTGAAGGGCACTTCTGTCACGCCTCCGCGACCGTCGACGCCGACGGCTGCACCTGGGAGGCGACCGCCATCGCAGAGGTGGGCGCGGCGCTGGTCAGCAACCCAAATGCGACGAATGGCTGGCCGCGCGTCACCACGTTCTTCGTGAGCGCGACGGCGCCGGGGTGTTCGCGAAGCCAGACGACCTGCCAGGCTCGGCCGTGACGTGCAGCCGGAGGACATGAGGGGGCCGGGGCTCGCGCGTCGTTCAGCGCAGGCGACATGTCCTCTGGCTGCGCGCCGTCGAGGTTCGCAGGGGCGTGATGCCCTGTGTCGCAGAGTCGAAGACAGGGCGTGTGTTCGCGGTACTCTCGGCGGCTCATGTCTTCTCGCGACCGTCTCACGCTGCGGTACATGCTCTCGTTTCGCTGCATCGCCGGGAGCTGTCGCGAGAACTGCTGCACCGGCCTGCGGGTCGAGCTCTCAGAAGAGAACCACCGCAAGCTCGCCGAGCGCAGCGCGAAGATTCCCGGGCTGCAGGTGTTGTTCGAGAAGCACCTCGAGCTCGAGCCCGAGGCGACGCGCAGCCCGAAGCGCTACGCCCACATCGAGCCGCATGGGCCTTCGTGCCCGTACCTCGATGGCGACTGGCTCTGCGCGATTCATCGGCACGCAGGCGAAGAGACGTTGGCTGACCCATGCTCGCTGTTTCCCCGTGTCATCGCCGAGGTGAATGGCCGCTACGAGCTCTCGGCCACCCTCGCATGCCCCGAAGCCGCGAGGCTGTGTCTGACGACCGAGCACGGCGTCGACTCGGTGCCGTATGAGCCGTCGATGGTCGCGCGGGAGATCGTCGTTCGTACGCACGACACGGCCTCGAGCGACCCCTACGTCGCGCTGCTCGACGACGTTCGGCAGATCTGCCTCGACGTGATGGATCTTCGCGGCGTGTCGACGACGTCGAAGGTGCTGCTGCTGCTCGACTTCGCGCTGCGGGTGGAGCCCCACTTTCATCGCGGCACCACCACCTTCGATGCGGCAGCGTTCGGCCAGGCCGTCGACGCGATGGGGAATCGACTCTCGGTGCTCGAGGTCCTGCCCGAGCGGAGCCCGAGCGCGCGTGGCGTGAAGGCCCTGCACGAGATGCTGCTGGCGAGGCTCAGCGGCTGCGACAACAAGCGGTTCAACGGGCTCTTCCGCCCACTGCTGCTGACCAACCCGACGCTCGAGCGCTCGAAGATCGGCTCCTACTTTCAGGGCAACCCGGGCGTCGCGAGAGACGTGTCTGCGCTGGTCGAGGCGGGCAGTCAGGCAGTGCACACGCGCTTCGGCGAGGCGCTCGACCGCTACCTGCATCGGGCGGCGGTGAACTCGTTCGTGAAGGACTGGTACACGCAGCAGCCGACACTCGCGGGCTCGTTGCGCCGGCTCGTCGTTCGCCTCGCCCTGTCGCGCTTCGCGCTCTTCGTCCACCCCGGTGTCACCGACGCGAAGGACGTGGCGGCGCTCGACGAGCTCGCCGTCGACTCGTTTCAGATCATCGCGAAGAACGTCGAGCACGTGCCGGCGTTCATGGAGCTGTGCGAGGCGTACCTTGCGGAACAGCAGCTCACGACGGTCGAAGGCGCCGCGCTGTTGTTGTCCGTTTGATCAATTCTCGAGACAGAGCAGGTGCGCCGTCTGACTGCACGCGAGCGCTCCGCGCGCAGCACCCACGCCTCATCGAGATGCCCCGTGGCGCCGTGAGTGCCCAGACCGCTCGTGCTGGTCCACTGGGCGCAGTCGCTGCCCGTCGAGACGGCCCACGGCTCCGTGCCCGTCCAGATCGGCGCCTCGTCCGAAAGGCGCGCTCCGGTCTCGTCTTCCGAGAGGGCTTTTCGGGGCGTGGTCGAGAGCGTCGCGTCGTTGAGAAAGGTGATCTCCGTCGAGCCCACCGCACCCCAGCGACCACCGCTCGTGAAGCGCGACGGCGCAGCGACCGCCGATGTTCCGAGGAAGGCGCGGTAGTCACCCGTGAGCCCCGCGTCTCGCGCGACCTGCTGACAACGCGTGTCGGCCCCCGCCACTCCACCCAACGCGCCGCTGAACTGCTCACGCGTCACGAAGCTCGTACGCGTTCGAACTCCAGCGTCGGCTGCGACGACCGGCCATGGCCCGCCGAAGGTCCGGCACAGCAGCCGGTGCCGCTCCTCACAGCCCGCTGCGCCCCGGTCCGTCATTCCCCGCGCGGCGACGCTCGCGCTCGTCCAGCCGGAGCAGTTCAGCGCCACCACGCACGGCGTCGTGAAGCCACTCCAGGATGACGCCGAGCCGACGACTCCGCGCTCGTCCGATCGGAGCGAGCAGAACGCGTCGCCTCCGCAGGCTGGCGAGACGAACGCGTCGGGCCCGTCATCGTTCGACGTGAAGAACGCATCGCCTGGCCAGGTCGCGTCGGCCGAGAGCCAGGGAACCCACACTCGGGCAGGCAGGCCCGCGCCTCTGGCCGCGATGGCGCATCGGCTGGCAGCGCCTGCGACGCCGCCGAAGGCGCCGGTCATGCTCACGCTGGTGAGAAACTCCGTGCCTGGCCGGTAGTCGGCGCCGCCCGCAGCCCGCATGCCGCACGTCGACGCCGTTCCACCACCTGACGACGCGAAACCGCCAGCAGGTGCGGAGCCGCCGGCAGTTGCAATGCCGCCAGCCGAGCCTCCCGCCACCATCGTCGAGCCCGCGTCGCGAGCCAGCCCGGCGTCGGTGCTCTCCGAGCCCGCAGCCCCGAGGCACGACGCCAGCGCCACCACGGCACACACGACCACGAGGCGAGACATGACTTGTCCTCCGACACCTGGATGCCTCGTTCGACACGCGAGTCGTGCCGGGTGAGACATGCGCCGTCAGCGCGCTGCGGCGTACCAGGCCGCGATGGCCCGCTGCTGCACGTCCTTGAGCGGCACCTTCGCGGCCTCGGCGAGCGCTCGGCAGTCCTCGAACTCCGGAGCCACGTTCACCACGCGCCCGTCACGCAGCCCCACCTTCACCTGCACCGGCCCATACGGCGTCTGCACCGTGTCGAAGCGGCGCTCGAGCGCAATGCGAGCGACCTGCGACTCGCGCACGCCGAGCGACGTCGACTCGACGAGCAACGTGTCGAGCAGCACCGCACGCTTCGAGGCGTCACAGAGTACGCTCAGCACCTGCGCCGGCCGGCTCTTCTTCATCAGCACCGGCGTCACCCAGACATCGAGGGCGCCGCGGCTCATCAACGTCTCGAGCAGCGAACCGACCAGCTGCCCCGAGGCATCGTCCAGGTTGCACTCGAGCAGCGTGAGTGTGGAGGTGGTGTCGCTCGTGCGCCGGCCGATGGAGGCGCGCACGACGTTCGCGCGATCGGACCAGTCCTTCGTGCCCACGCCGTAGCCGATGCGCTCGATGATCAGCTCGGGCGGCTGCGCGAACGTGGCCACCGTCTTCAGAATCGCGGCGCCGGTCGGCGTCGTCAGCTCTCCGCGCCCTTCGAACTTCACGGGCCGGTCCTTCAGCAGCTCCATCGTTGCGGGCACCGGAATCGGAACGGTGCCGTGCGCGATGCGAATGGTGCCCGAGCCGAGCGGCGGCGGCGTGGTGAAGACCTCGGGCCAGCCGAGCAGGTGCAGCGCCAGCGCCGCGCCGCAGATGTCGACGATGGAGTCGACGCCACCCACTTCGTGAAAGTGAATCGCGTCGAGGGTGGTGCCGTGAATCTTCGCTTCCACCTCGCCGATGTTCTTGAAGATGGTGAGTGCCAGCTGCTTCGCGCGGTCGGGCAGGGTGCTCGTGGCGATGAGCGCGTCGATGTCGCGGTAGCTGCGGTGCGGGTGCTCTTCCTTCGCGTCCTGTACGACGTCGAGGTGGGTACCGGTGATGGCGTGACGCTCGGCACGCGAGAGCGCGAACCGCCACCCGGGAACGCCGAGACTTCGAAGGCCCTCTTCCAGTGCCTTCACCTCGACCCCGAGATCGATGGCCGCCGCGAGGAACATGTCGCCCGCGATGCCACCGACCGGCTCGAGGAAGAGGACTCGGCTCACCGCGACCTCAGTACGCCTTCGCGAAGACGATGCGGCCCGTCGACGGGTTGCCGGTGATGATGCA
>JAEUJR010000717.1 GCA_016793585.1 Archangium sp. | reverse complement strand
GTTCGTCAGGGCGAGATGAAGTCGCTGCCGGCCATCGCGCGCAACGTGGGCTTCGGCAACATCGCGCTCGCGGTCGACCAGGTCGACGCCGGCCACCCGTGGGTGTCGGTGGCGCTGCCCTCGTTCTCGGCGCTGGTGCCCGACGCGGGCCTGTCGATTCCCGTCGTCTTCAAGCCGACGACGCGTGGCTACTACCAGGGCGACGTCGTCATCGGCTCGTCGACGCCAGCGGTGAACCCCGTCACCTTCGAGGTCGAGGGCACCAGCTTCATCGACGGCGTCATCGCCGTGGAGCCCGAGGAGCGCGCCATCGACTTCGGTGACGTGCCCCGGCGCCAGCGTCGGCAGGTGACGGTCCAGGCCGCCAACCTGGGCGGCAACTCGTTGTTCATCAGCAACGTCACGGTGCGAGACCCGTCGAACAATGTGCGCGTCTCGTTGCCCAACATGGCGATGACGGCCACGCTCGACTCGCTCAAGCGCATTCCCCTCACGCTCGACCTCGACGCCAGCCACCCCGGCATCGTCGACGCGACCCTCGTCATCACCTCGACCGACGGCACGCGGCCCACGCTCGAGATTCCGGTGCGCGGTGTCGTCACCGAGCCCCGACTCGAGGTGACGCCCACCACGCTCGCCTGGGGCAACACCCCGCTCGGCTGGCAGGTGAGCAAGAACCTCGAGCTCAAGAACGTGGGCTTCGGCGCGCTCACGGTGAAGCGCATCACCTTCGTCGGCGGCACCAGCAACCTCTACTCGTTCAAGAACCTGCCCGCCCTGCCCTTCACGCTCGCGACGGGGGCCCGCGGCAACATCGAAATCGAGTTCCGCGCCGACGCGATGGCGTCGTTCAACGGCAGCGTGAGCATCGAGACCGACGACCCCGTTCAGCAGATCGTCGAGGTTCCCATGACGGCGACCGGCGTCGACTGCAACTCGGGCTGCATGGTGGCCAACGCCACGCCCTCGTGCATGAACGGCCAGTGCGGCATCGCCGCGTGCAACGCCGGCTATTACAACACCGACTCGATGGCCTCGAACGGCTGCGAGTGCCAGGAGACCGGCAGCGACCCGTCGGGCTTCTGCTCGATGGGTGAGTACAAGGGCAACCTGAAGGACACCTCGGGCCAGACCGCGCAGCACCAGGGCATGCTGCCCGAGGCGAACGACGTCGATTGGATTCGGTTTCACGCCGAAGACGCGACGAACTTCTTGAGCGACGACTTCGACGTGCGCATCACGCTCACCACGAGCGACCCGACCATCGAGATGTGCATCTACCGCAAGGGCGGCACCTCGCATGACTCGAGCTGCTACATGCAGGGCGAGACGTGCGGCATTCGCAGCTACCGGCGCGACGGCAGCATCGGCTCGGAAGACGGCGCCGACTTCGACATCAAGATCTACCGGCGCGCCAACGCGGCGCCGACGTGCACCACGTACACGGTGAACATGTCGAACGGTTGATTCAGTACTCGCAGCGGCCAGCCGTTCCCGCGGTGAGGCCCTTGCAGGTCATGCGCGAGTTGCAGCAGCGGCCTGCCTCGTCGAAGCGCCAGCCGTCGGCCAGACAGCTCGCTGCCTCGGCTGCGCACCACCGGCCCGCGTCGGCAGCGCCCGCGTCTCCAGCGCCCGCGTCGGCCAACGCTGACGAGCCGCCGTCGGCCAGTGCTTGGCCGTTCGCCTGGTCTGCCAGCGACGAATCAGAGCGGCCACACGCGACGAGCAGCACGAACGAGAGCACCAGGAAGCGCATGGTGGTGGGTATGCCGGAGCGCCGCGCGGAGGACACGTCAGCCGTACCGCCTGCGCAGCTCGAGGTAGGTGCCCACGCAGGCCTCGATGGTCGCCTCGATGGGCTTCGCGTAACCGCCACCGAGGGTCACGGCGACGGGCACCGCGCGGCTCCAGCAGAGGTCGAAGACGCGTCGGTCACGCTGGCGCAGGCCCTCGTGAGAGAGGTGCAGCCGGCCCAGCGCGTCTTCGCGCAGCGCATCGACGCCCGCCTGGTACAGCACCAGTGACGGCGCCGACGCCTCGAACACCTCGGGCAGGTGCTGGTCGAGCAGGCCCAGGTAGTGCGCGTCGTCACAACCATCGGGCAGCTCGACGTCACGGGTCGAGACCTGTTTGCGAAACGGGAAGTTCTTCGCGCCGTGCATCGAGAACGTGAAGACGCGCGGCTCGTTCGTGAAGATGCTCGCAGTGCCGTCGCCCTGATGAACGTCGAGGTCGACGACGAGCACGCGCTCCACCGTGTGCTCCTCGAGCAGCGTCGCGGCGGTGACGGCGAGGTCGTTGAAGACGCAGTAGCCCGAGCCGAAGTCGGCATACGCGTGGTGCGTACCGCCCGCGAGGTTGCCAGCGACGCCGTGCTCGAGCGCCCACCGCGCGGCCGACAGCGTTCCACCTGCCGAGGCGAGCGAGCGCGTGAGCAAGCCCTGAGACCAGGGAAACCCAATGCGGCGCAGCGCGGCTTCGTCGAGCGTGCCGTCGAAACAGGCGTCGAGGTATGCGCGGCCGTGCACCTTCTCGAGGAACTCGCGGGCGATGGGTTGTGAGAGCTGCAGCTGATCAGCCGTCAACACACCGCGTTCGAGCAACTGCTCGCGCACACGCCGGTACTTCCCCATGGGGAAGCGGTGCCCCTCGGGCAGCGGCACCTCGAACGGGTCGGAGTACCAGACGCGCACTCAGTGTTTCTCGGTGAGCTCGAAGGTGAGCCCGATGGTGCGCTTCGTCTGGTCGAGCTCGGTCATCGGCAACACCTCGACGTCTTTGCCCTGCGCCTTCGCGCGCTCCTGGAGCTTCTGGAGGTCGCGCTGAATCACGGCGCGAGAGAACACGGCGCCCTTCTTCGTCTCGAGGCTCGCGAGCGCCTTCGCGTCGAGGGGCACGCCCTTCAGCGCAACGACGCCGACGCGAAAGACGGGCCCTTCGACGAGGGTGAAGACGATGTCGGTCGGCCCTGGCGCTCCGCCGTGCGGCTGCTGCTGCGAGGTCACCGAGACCGTCACGTGGCCGCGGTCGAAGTACAGGCTGGTGAGCCGCATCACGTCGACCTCGAGCACGTCGGGCAGCACCGGCCCGCCAACCTTCGTCGAGATCACCTTCTCGAGGTCTTTCACCGCGACCGCCTTCGCGCCCTCGAAGCGCACCGCCTCGACGACGAAGCGAGGGCCTTCGGTGACCGAGATGATCAGCTCGGCCCCAGCTGCCCGGAAGTCGATGGTGGCGTCGTGAAAGCCCTTCTCGTCGTAGAAGTCACGGAGCAGGTCCCGACGTCGATTGCGCTGGGTGAGCGTGTCTCGAAAGCCCTTGCCCTCGAGCTGTTGGCGCACCTCGGCGGTGATCGACGCGGCGCCTTCGACGCGCACGGTGTCGATGAGCGCCCGCTCCACCACGACGTAGGTGACCACGACCCGCTTCGCGTCGAGCCGCTCGGCGAACACCGAGGCCTGGCTGATCAACCCGGTGTCGACGAGCGCGGTGAGATCGCTGCGCACGCCATCTGCGTCGAGCGTCGTGCCTTCTCTCGGGGCGACGGCCTCACGCAGGCGCAGCGAGGTCTCGTCTCCGGCGCCGAGCAGACAGAGCTTCTCGACCTTCGCGCCGAACACGGTCTCTGGCGCGAACGCCGCGCTCGAAGGCACGGCCGTCGGGCAGGTAGTCGTGGGCGGTGGAGGTGTTGCCGGTGGCTCCGAACGAACGACCGCCTGCTGGGTCGCGCAAGCGCAGAGCGACAGCAGGAGCGCGAGCCGCTTCATTCGAACACCTCAACGACGGCGCGCTTGCGCAGCTGCGTCAGCAGCTTCTCTCGCAGCGCCAGGCGAACGTCGTCGGCCTGCAACGAGGCGCCATTGGCGTGCGCGAGCAGCCACCGCATCTCGAGCAGCTGAAACCCGATCTGCTCCCGGTACTCGGCGAGGCTGCTTCCCTGCCGCTCCAGCAGGTCCTTGAAGTCTGCGCGGCTGAGGTTGTTCTCCTTCAGAATGGTGTCGAGCGCGCGGTCGATCTCGCTCTCCGAGGTCGTGAGGTGCGCGTCTTTCGTGATGAGCAACGCGTCGATGAGCTCGGCACGCGCGACCTGGCGCGAGACCTTCTGCGCCGACGCGCGCTTCTCGACCTGAGACTGGAAGACCAGCTGGCCGTCGACGATGGCGGCGACCCGGTCGACCAGCACCGGCCCGGCGAACGATGACGACGAGAGGAGGAGCAGCAGGAGCGCACGCATGACCTGCATCCTGACAGGAAACGGCACGGCGCCTGATCCTCTCGAGGCCGGTCGCTTCGGGGCGATCGCCCACGCGGCGGCCTGGATCACCTGAGCATTCTCATGACGGCACGGCGTTTTCCCGCCTACACTCTCGCGGTCCATGTCAGGTCCTTCGATTCCGCAACGCACCGTGCTGGGCGCGCGCGCCGCCAACCTCGAGCGCTTCGCCTCGCAGGAGTAC
>JAEUJR010000162.1 GCA_016793585.1 Archangium sp. | reverse complement strand
GTGACGATGCGTATTCTGCTGTCGGCGGCGGGCTACGTCGGGGTGCTGGCCGCATTGAAAGGGCCGCTGTTGCCACCACGAAACACGTGGGGCTGGTGGTTGCTCTTCGGCCTTCTCGCGGGGCCGGTGAATCAAGGCTTCTTCGTGTACGGGCTCTCCCAGTCGAAGGCCTCGCACGCAGGCCTGCTCTACGGCCTGACCCCTGTGGGCGTGTACCTGCTCAGCGTCGCGCGTGGCCGCGAGAAGCCGACCCGCGCGAGGCTGTTGGGCATCGTCGTCGCCTTCGCTGGCGTGCTGGTGCTGTTGCTCGGCCGTGGGCTTGGTGAAGCGCTCGGGCCGCTGGTGGGAGACCTCTTCATTCTCGGCGCCGTCGTCGCCTGGGTCTTCTGGACGGCGGAGTCGCGTGAGAAGGCGCAGACGTTCGGTGGCCTGCGCACCGCGGGCTGGAGCCTCATCGCCGGGGCGCTCTGGTGTCTTCCCGCTGCGCCCTTCGTGGTGAAGCTCGACGCCTTTCTCGCGGCGCCGGCCATCGCGCACTGGTGCCTCGCGTACCTCGTGCTGCTGACGAGCATGGGCTCGTACGCGTTGTGGAACTACGCGCTCTCACGCACCGAGGCGTCACGCGTCGCCGTCTTCGCGAACCTGCAGCCCATCGCCACCGCCGTCGCAGCCTGGGCGCTGCTCGACGAGAAGCTCGGCTGGGAGCTGCTCGCCGGCGGTGTGCTGGTGCTCATCGGCGTGAGGCTCGCCCAGCGGCAGTAGCGTGCAGACGACGCTCGTGCGTGGCGGTCGCGCACACGAGCGCCGGCGATCGCGACCTCGTCGAAGAGATGCGCCGTCCTGGCTTTGCGAGCGGCGCTCAGACCACCCGCTCGCCACCCTGCGCGCGCACCGCCGTGACGGCCGCGAGGTTGACGATGTCCTGCACGCTGGCGTTCACCTGCAGCACGTTCACCGGCTTGTTCATGCCGAGGAGCAGCGGCCCGATGACCTCCGCTCCGCCGAAGTGCCAGAGGAGCTTGTACGCAATGTTCGCCGCGTCGAGGCTGGGGAAGATGAGCACGTTCGCGTCGCCCGTCAGCGCCGAGAACGGGTAGCGCTGGTCGCGGTCGTCCTGGAGCAGCGCTGGGTCGACTTGCATCTCACCGTCCATCTCCAGCGTGGGCCGGGCCGCGCGCGCCAGCTCCATCGCCTTGCGCATGCGCTCGGGAGACGAGCCCGCTGCGCTGCCGAAGGTGGAATACGAGAGGAACGTGAGGCGGGGCGTCACGTCGAACGAGCGGGCGAGGTCGGCCGTCGCGATGGCGATGTCGGCCAGGTACTCGGGCGTCGGCTCGGGGTTCATCGTGCAGTCGGCGAAGAACTTGAAGTCGTTGCGCTGCACCACGAGGTAGACGCCGCCCGCCCGCCGGCCCTGATGGGTACCGATGACCTCGAGCGGAGGCCGCACTGCTTCGGGGTACGTCTGCGTGAGCCCCGTGACGAGCCCGTCGACCGCCCCTTCGCGCACCAGCATCGCGCCGAAGTACCCGCGAAACCGCATGCGCGTCGCGGCGAGCTCTCGCGTCACGCCGCGCCGCTGTCGCAGCTTCCAATAGGCATCGGTGAAGCGCTCGACGAGCGGGCTCGTGGCCGGGTCGACGATGGAGACGCCACCGAGCTCGTCTTCGAGTTTGTGTTCGACAATGGCGCGCTCGATGACGTCCTTCTTGCCCAGCAGCACCGGCTCGCACACGCCGTCTTCTTTCAGAATGCGCGCGGCCTGCAGGACGCGGGGGTGCTCTCCATCGTCGAGCGCGATGCGCTTGGTCACCGTGCGCGCCCGCGTGACGATGCTCGCCATCACCTGGTTCGAGCGCGACTGCAGCTTGTGCAGGCGGTCGCGGTAGGCGTTCAGGTCGACGGGCAGGCGCGCGACGCCGGTCTCCATTGCGGCCTTCGCGACCGCAGGAGCGACCCACAACAGCACGCGCGGGTCGAATGGTTTGGGAATGATGTAGTCGGGGCCGAAGGTGAAGCGCTCTCCGCCATAGGCACGCGAGACCGCGTCGGGCACGTCTTCTCGCGCGAGCGCCGCCAGGGCCTT
Source organism: Archangium sp. (assembly GCA_016793585.1). The sequence goes on along the minus strand of JAEUJR010000162.1, from coordinate 3,811 downwards.
CGCGGCCGCCAGTTTCATGGGTTCGTTGATCTGCCGCGCGCGAACGTCGAGCGCTCCGCGGAAGATGAAGGGGAACCCGAGCACGTTGTTCACCTGGTTCGGGTAGTCGGAGCGCCCCGTCGCCACGATGCCGTCAGGCCGGGCCTCCCGCGCTTCGGGGTAGCTGATCTCGGGGTCGGGGTTGGCGAGCGCGAAGATGATGGGCTTCTTCGCCATGCGCTTGAGCATCGGCCCGTCGACCACGCCCTTCACCGACGCGCCGAGGAACACATCGGCGCCTTCGAGCGCCTCGGCCAGCGTGCGCGCCTTCGTGTCCTGCACGTAGGGCGCCTTCCACTGGTTGAGGTTGTCGGTGCGGCCCTTGTGGAGCACGCCCTTGGTGTCGACCATCAACACGTTCTCGCGCTTCACGCCGAGGGTGACCCAGAAGTTGGTGCAGGCGATGGCCGAGGCTCCGGCGCCCGAGACGACGACGCGCAGGTTCTCGAGCTTCTTGCCCGCCAGCTCAGCGGCGTTCAGCAGCGCCGCACCTGAGATGATGGCAGTGCCGTGCTGGTCGTCGTGAAAGACGGGAATGTTCATCTCACGCTTGAGGCGCTCCTCGATGATGAAGCACTCGGGAGCCTTCACGTCTTCGAGGTTGATGCCGCCGAACGTCGGCTCGAGCGACTTCACGATGGAGCAGAAGAGGTCGACCTCTTTCGCGTCGACGTTCAGGTCGAACACGTCGATGTCGGCGAACTTCTTGAAGAGAACGCCCTTGCCCTCCATCACCGGCTTGCCAGCCCACGGGCCGATGTCGCCGAGCCCCAGCACCGCCGTGCCGTTCGAGATGACTGCGACCAGGTTTCCGCGAGCCGTGTACTGGTACGAGAGGTCGGGGTCTTTCGCGATCTCGAGACAGGGCTCGGCGACGCCCGGCGTGTACGCCAGAGAGAGGTCTCTCGCCGTCGCCGTGGGCTTCGTGGGGACGACCTCGACTTTTCCGGGGCGGCCCTTCGAGTGGTACTCGAGCGCGTCGTCCTTGCGGATCTTCTTCGACATCGGCGTGAAGCTGGTGGCCATGGTGGCCCGACGGTGCCCCACGGCGCCCGAGAGCGACACCGAAAAGAATGCGCGGTGAAGGGGCGCTGCGTCGGCCCATCAGCTGAGGCGCTAGGCCGCGCGACGGGTGTCTGACGCGAGCACGCGCTCGAGCTCTTCCACCAGGTGATGTGGGTGTTGTTCGAGGGCCCGCCACGTCCACCGGAGCACGATGAATCCCCTGGCCACGAGCGCGTTGGCTCGGGTGCGGTCGCGCTCGAAGTCGGCCAGCCCAGCGTGAAAGGCGTAGCCGTCGGCTTCGAGCACCACCCGTGTTCCCGGGAAGCGGAAGTCGAGCCGGCGCACGCGGTCGTGGGCTTTCACGACCTGTTGCTTCACCGGGCGTGGCAGGTCATGCGCTTCGAGAACGTCGAGCACGCGCTGCTCGAGCTCGCTCTCGGTCGGCCCGTCACCACCCTGGTATTCGTGCACGAGGGCCTTGAGGGTGGCGATGCCGCGCGAGCCGCCGTGGCGTGAGAGGTGCTGCGAGAACTTCTCGAGCGTCGTCCACCGTCGGCGCAGCGCTTCGTCGAGGCAGGCCCTGACGGTCGGGGCGTCTTCCGTCGCGGCGAGGTCGAGGAGCGTGCGCTCGACGCTCGTGACGCGAAAGCCTGCGACGACCGTCACTTCGCGTGCGGGCAGGTCGTTGGTGCGGTGGGCGGTGACTCCCATGGCGTCGCGCACACGGCGGTGAACGGTGAGGTCCTTCGCGCGACAGCCTTCGAACCGTGAGAACCCGTGCAGCTCGGCAGCCGAGCGATGAGACAACACACACTCGGGCTCGAGCCACAGGCACAGCGCCTTCAAGTCAGAGTGCCACCCGTTGGGTGCGCCGGCGATTCGGTACACGCCCGGGTGCACGACCTGCCAGCGCCCTGAGCGAACGCGAATTTGCACCTGGCGAAGCGACAGCCCCGCGAGCTGCGCCTGCCGTCGCTGAAGCACGCCGTGTTGGCGCGCCGCGACCCGGGTGCACTGCAGCTCTGCCGTTCGAGTGCTGCTCATCACGTACTTCTCGCACACTGGTCTGACACTCGAGTCTCTCGAGCGGCACGAGGGCGACCAAACCGGTCGTGGTTGTGCCACTCGAGGCGGCAGAAAGCCGAACGAGGTCGCGGCGTTGAGGAGGAGGGACGTTCAGGCCAGCTGCGTCAGCGCCCAGGCTGCGGCTTCACGCACGCGTTCGTCGCCGTCACCGCTGAGCCGCTCGAGCACTGGCCGGGCCTCGGCGGCCTTCATCGCCCCGAGGGCGTAGGCCGCGTTGCGGCGCAGACCATCGAACCCGGCGCGAACGAGCGCCATGCCGGGCGCCCACGTCTGCCACTGCTCCCGCGTCATCGCAGCGAGCTCGAGCACCGAGGCCTGCGCAACGGCTCTCGGTTGAAAGCGCGCCTGCGCCCGAAGCGGGGTCGCGTTCAACGGGCACACGTCCTGGCAGACGTCGCAGCCGAACACGAGGTTCGGCATCGCGGTGCGCAGCGGCTCTGGCACCGACCGGTCGTTCTCGATGGTCTGGTACGAGAGGCACGCCCGCGCGTCGACGACCCGGTCGTTCACGATGGCGCCAGTCGGGCACGAGGTCAGGCAGAGGGAGCACCGGCCACACTGGTCATCCGTCGGGCCCGTGGCGTACTCGTCGACCTCGGCGTCGATGATCATCGTCGCGAGCACCACCCACGAGCCGAACTCGGGGGTGATGAAGCACGCGTTCTTGCCGACGAAGCCCAGCCCTGCGCGCGCGGCGTGCACTTTCTCCATCACCGGGTTCGCGTCGACGGAGCCATAGTCGGTGACACCGCTGAACTGCTCACGCAGCCCACGGCGCAGCACCCGCAGCTTGTCCCTCAAGGTGGCGTGGTAGTCGCGGCCGCGGGCGTATCGCGCGATGGGCCCCGCGTCGTCCGACTGCCAGTAGTTGCAGGCCAGCGCGATGACCGTCTTCGCGCCCGGGAGCAGTGCCGTGACGTCGAGCCGCTCGGCCACCCGCTCCGCCATCCAATCGAGGTCGGCGTGGAACCCCTGCGCGAGCCAGTCGCCCAGCACGTGCGCGTCGATGGGCTCGGCGCGTGCGAAGCCCACCAGATCGAAGCCGGCGTTGACCGCGAGGGCTCTCAGCCGCCCCGAGGGAATCATCACGCCTTCGGAGCGACCCAGGGCACGTCCTTCACGCCACCGCGCGCGTTCGCGACGCGTGCGAGGGTGAACAAGAGATCAGACAGGCGGTTCAGGTAGACGATGACCTCCTGCTCGACGTCACCGGCGCGCATGAGCGGCACGATGCGGCGCTCGGCGCGACGGCAGACACAGCGCGCGTGGTGCAGCGCCGCCGCGGCTCTCGTTCCGCCCGGCAGCACGAACGAGGTCAGCGGCGGAAGCTCCTTGTCGAACTCGTCGATGGCGAGCTCCATCGCGGTGATCCACTCGGGGCGGAGCTGTGGAATGTGCGAGGCGGCCTTGCTGCCCGCCGGCGTCGCCAGGATCGAGCCGATGGTGAAGAGCTGGTCTTGCAGGGTCTGCATGAGGGCGTCGAGCTGGCCCATGCCCTCGGCGCGGGCTATGCCCAGCACCGAGTTGAGCTCGTCGATCTGACCGTACGACTCGACGCGGTCACTCTCTTTTCCAACGCGGCCGCCGCCAAAGAGTGAGGTGTCTCCGCCGTCGCCCGTCTTCGTGTAGATCTTCATGCGCCGGTCGTAATGCCCTGACCCCTCCACGTCCACGGGTCGTC
>JAEUJR010000092.1 GCA_016793585.1 Archangium sp. | reverse complement strand
CTGCTCCTCGTGCTCCATGGGCAGCGCGTCGGAGTCGCTCTCGAGCTTCACCCACACGTTCTTCTTCTTCGACACGGGATCGATCTCGAGCCGCAAGGTCATGGTGGCCATGGGTCAGCGCTCCGAAGCGACGGGGTCTTTCTTGGCCACGCTCGGCAGCAGCGTGGCGAGGGCAGCAGCGTCGAGCACCTTCTTCTCGACGAGCAGGTCTCTCAACGTGGTCACGAGCGCCTTGTTCGCGGTGAGAATCTCCTTCGCGCGTTTGCGCTGCGTCTCGAGGATCTCGGCGATGGCCTTGTCGAGCGCGGCCTTCGTGACTTCAGACACAGGGTCTTCGCTCGACAGCTCGACGCGCCGCATGCCGACCGTCTCACCGGCCAGGCCGTAGTCCTCGACGAGGGCGCGGGCGATGTCGGTCGCGCGCGACAGGTCGTTGCCGTAGCCCCACGAGACATCGTCGAAGAACAGCTGCTCGGCTTCACGCCCGCCGAACAACACGCAGACGTCGTCGAGCAGCTGGCCCATCGTCATCACCTTGGTGTGCGTGCGCTCGGCGTGCCGCACGTAGCCCGCGGTGAAGTCGCCTTGAATGCTCATGCGCTCGATGGGCGCCGAGGTCGGGCAGAAGAGCGAGACGACGGCGTGCCCGGCTTCGTGGGTGGCGACGACGCGCTCCTCTTTGGGCGTCAGCTTCATGCGCTCGACCATGCCCGCGATGGTGCGCTCGATGTCTTCGATGTCGGTCGGGGTGGTGAGCTTCTCGCGCAGGCGCATGCGGGCCACGGCGCGGCAGAGCGCCTGAATGTGGTCGCCCGAGTACATCGAGCCCGTGCCTTCGACGAACTCGCCCGTCTTCTTCACCAACCAGTCGAGGCCACGCGGCGCGAGGTTCAGGCCGAGCTTCTGGTCGTAGATGGAGATGATGGCGCGGCGGTCTTCCGCGTTCGGGTAGGGAATGTGCAGGTGGAACTCGAAGCGGCCGGGACGGAGCAGCGCGGGGTCGAGCGACTCCACGAAGTTCGTGGTGCCGACGACGAACACGAGCTCGTCTTTGCGAAACCCGTCCATCTCGGTGAGCAGCTGGTTCACCATCGAGTGCTCGACGCCCGAGCCCTGGTAGGTGCCGCGCGCCGTCGCGAACGAGTCCAACTCGTCGAACACGATGATGGCCGGAGCCGCCTGCCGCGCGCGCGTGAAGACCTGCCGCAGGTTCTCTTCCGACTCACCGACCCACTTCGACTTGAGCTCGGGGCCCGAGACGACGGTGACGGCCGCGCCGAGGGAGGTCGCCATGGCCTTCGCGAACAACGTCTTGCCGGTGCCGGGCGGGCCCCAGAAGATCATGCCGCGCGGAATGAGGCCCTCGATGTTCTTCATCGACGACTCGTCGGCCGCCGCGTCTTTCAGCGCGAGCACGTCGAGGATCTCTTTCTGCAGGCGCTCCTTCACCTTCGCGTAGCCGCCGACCTCTTTGTTCAAGTCGATGTCGGGCAGCGTCAGCTGACCCACGAGCGTGGCCTGGCGCAGCTGGCGTTCGGCGGGTTTGGGGTCGCTCGGGTAATCTTCTCCCGTGAGCGTCGAGAGCAGCCGGCGCAGGCGCACCGCGTTCACGCCCGAGACGTGTTTGTAGAGCTGCGGCCCTTTCAGCCCGCGCGCGTTCGAGAGCTTGCGCGACTCCCGCTGGGTGACGAGGTGACGCAGGCGATCGCGAGGCACGCCGAGCAGGTGCTCCTGCCGGGGGAACAGGTTCTCGATCACCTTCGGCAACGGAAACGACGGGTCCTTGAAGCCGAGGAAGACGAGCTCGGGGTTCTCGTACAGCAGGGGAATCACCTCGCGCGCTTCGCTGGTGAGCCCGCCGACGCTGGTGGTGAGCAGGTCGAGGTGGGGCAGCACGAGCACGCGCTCGTTGACCGCGCCACGCACGGCTTCACGCAGGTAGAAGACGATGGTGCCCACGAGGCCCATGCCCGGCTGCAGCGGCGGCATCTCGGGAATCGGGCGGCCGTCGAGGTACAGAAACGAGCGGCCCTCCTTCTTCAGGCGATCGCGCACGGCCTTGTACAGGTAGGGCGTGAGCTCCTTCTCGCACTCGACCAGCGTGGGCAGGCCAGCGCGCAGGGCGTCGGTGATGCGGGCGATCTCCGCCGGGTACGCGGCCTCGACGGCAGCGAACGGCGTGAGCTCGACGGGGAGCTGATCTTCAGGGACGAGCAATGACACGAAGCACTCCGGACGCGTCGCTTAGACGCGCACCTTGATGGTGAGGCCGCCGTTGGCGTCCTCGTGAACTTCTTCGACCTGCCCGAGCTCGGCCGCACGCGTCTTCAGGGCCGTCGCCGTCACGCGATTGACGACGCCGTCGAGCTCTTCCTTGAGGTCCTTCAGCGTGCCCTCGAGCTGCTGCGTCACCTTCTTACGCAGCGCCTCTTCTTCGCTCTTCGCCTCGCGCTTGAGCGCCTCCTGCGCGACCTTGCGCAGCGCGGCCTCGCGTTCGTCTTTGGCGAGTTGATCGACGACGGCCGTGCGCTCGGTGGTGAGCTCGAGCTCCTGGTGGCCTTCGGCGGTAGCCGACACCTGCCCCGTCTCGAGATCGACCTCGACCTCGACGCCGTTCTTCTCTTTGCGCGTGGCCGTGTTGCCGTTGCGCGTGAAGCCGCGGCCCTCGAGCTCGGCGCCCAGCAGCGCGCTCATGCGGTCTTTCTGGAGGATCGGCAGCAGCTCGAGCGTCGACGTCACACCGTCGTCGACCTGCACGTGCTGCGACAGGGATTCCTTGATGCTGATTCGGTAGGCGCGACTCATGGCGGGAAGCGGAGCACACCTCACCGACGCGTGCCACGACCGCAACTGAATCGACCCCATCCGTTGGGGCGAGGTTGATTTTCCCGTTCGACCGGGCATCGATCGCGGCTCCGATGCTGCTCGCGCTTGTCGCTGCGTTGTCGCTGAACGCTCCTCCGCTGCAGGGCACGATTCGTGTGCAGCTCCCCTCGGCGCAGGGCGCCAGCCCGGCCGAGGTCGAGGCCGTGCACAACGCGGTGAAGGCCGAGCTCGAGGCCGAAGGGTACGCGGTGTTGACCACCGACGAGTCGAAGACGGCGAGCGCCATCATCACCGGCTCGGTCATCAAGCTCGGCGGCCAGTACGCAGTCTCGCTCAGCATCAGCCGCGTGAGCGACCTGCTGGTGCTCGAAGCCGTGAAGCAGAAGGCGAAGTCGCCGGCCGAGCTGCCCATGGCGGGCACCGAGGCCGCCAAACAGCTCGCGTCGGCGTTGCGGCTGTCAACCGGAGTGCGAGCGAAGGTGAAACTGAAATGACCATCGAGTGGCCGGTCGCGAGTCCCGAAGCGTCGAAGCGTGCGCTCGAGAAGAACGCGCGTATTCGCAGCAGACCGAAGACGACGACCCGCGAAGACACCGAGGCGTGGCGGAAGTCGGCGACCGACGCGCTCACCGGCCGCCAGCCCAGCCTCATCGACCGAATCCTCGAGGGGCTGCCGCTCACCGGAGACATCGCCGGGCGTGTCGCGGTACCCGTGCCGCAGGTCGACGACCACCACTTCGGCCAGTCGTCTGGCATTCCCTTCGTGCTCGAGATCGACGTCGACCGCGTGAACAAGGCGCCCGCGAACGTTGGCCACAAGGTCGACGATGTCTTCTTCCAGAACTACCCGCCGCTGCTCTTCAACGTCTGCTTCGCGTGTGGCGCGCCACAGGGCCCGATGCGCGTCGGCCTCTACGGAGACCCGCGCAGCCGCTGGTTCAACGTCTTCCTCGGCTACTACCAGCTCGACGTGCTCGCGAAAGATGCGTCGACGCCCTTCGGGTACGACGCCAACGGCGACGTCGTGAAAGACCAGGTGCTGCGCATCGGCAAGAGCGACTGGAACTACTTCTCGAACTGGATGTACGGCGTGCCCGAGAGCGCGATTCTGCCGAACAACTCGCTCACTGGCGCCACCGTCGACGTCAAGAAGCGCGGCATCACCATCGGCAACAAGGCGTGGGACGTGCTCACCATCGACAAGGCGCGCATGGTGAGTGCGTACGTCTCGGGTAAACCAGGTGACGCGACGCTCGAGGCGCGCGGGCCGTACTCGTTCCTCTGGCAG
>JAEUJR010000065.1 GCA_016793585.1 Archangium sp. | reverse complement strand
CACCAGCGGTCGCGCACGAAGGCGTCTCGCACCTCGCCGCCGCCCGGCAGCGTCAGCACCCGCAGCGGCATCTCGGACGGCTGGAACCACGCGAGCCCGTCGGCAACCCAGAGCGCGTGGTGGCGGTACTCAGCCGTCTGGCCGCTGAAGGTCTGGTAGCCATCGCCCTCCAGCGCGCGAAGGCCCTCGTGCTGAAAGACAGGCACGACGCGAAACGGGCTCGTCTGCTGTTGCGCGAACACGGTGCCATCGGCCGTGAGCCACGCCTTCGCGGTGGGAATCACGTCGACGAGGCCGGTGAGCCGGGGCTCGGCGGGCGCGGCGCCCTGCTGCGTTCCAGCCAACAGCGTGCCGTCGGTCGCCAGGAAGCTGTCTTGCGAGGCCATCACGTTGCCGGGCAACACGACGAAGTGCGGCCTCACCGCAGCGAGGTTGGTGAGCGTGGTGTTCGCGACCGTGCCGTCGCTCTGCAGCGTGAGCGACTCGGCCTGCGTGGCACGAACGTCGACGGCCTTTCCTTCGAGCGTCACGGCAACGACGCTGCCCGGCCCGAACATGCTGATGGCGCGAACGCCCGAGAGCGACTCCACGCGCGAGACGCCGCCATCGCCAACCGTCTGCCAGACCGTTCCATCGTCAGAGAGCGCGGCCGTCAGCCCGGGAGCACTCTTCGCCACGGTGCTGCGGCGCATCGTCTTCGGGTCGAGCGTGACGGATGGCGGCGGAGCGACCGTCACCTGCAACGTCTCGCCCGCGAGCACCGCCGTGTACTCGCCCGGCTCGACCTGCGCGTTCGCCGAGACGGTCGCGATGCCAGCCCACGCATCGGCCTCGAGCACGAACGAGAAGACGTCGAGCTGAAGCCCTTTGCCCTCGGGCGTGAGCGAGAACGACGGACCGCCACCCGCGTCGTGCCGAGCGACGCGGAAGCCCACGTGCGCCGCGTCACCACGCGAGAGCGTCACCTGGTGCGTCTCGAGCCCGAAGGGCCGTGGTTCGGTGCCAGCTGGACAACCGGCGAGCGCGACGAGCGCCACCACCGCGAGGAGCGCTCTCATGAGCCTTCTCCCGGCCACGGCGCGGTGCCTGGTCGCAGCCGGTACACGCGGCTGAAGGTGGTGGTCTGACCGGAGCGGTCCCACAGGTAGAAGAGGCCATCGGGGCCGACGGTGAAGCCGACGCCCGAGAAGTTGAGCGCCTCGCCCTTCGAGTTGACGCTCATGGAGCCGACCTGGCGCAGCGCCGCGGTGCCCCGCGCGAGCATGACCTCGGTGCGGTCCTTCACGAAGACGCAGGTGCCTTCGAGGCCGCATCCCACGAACTCGAGCGCGTCGACCTTCGGAAACTTCGCGAGCTCGGTCTTCGCGGTCTTCGCGAACTCGCGGCGGGTGACGGTGACGTTCGCGCCGTCGTCGATGGCGTCGAGCACGTCTCCGTTCGCATCGAAGCGCGCCAGCGGGCTCAGCTGGTCGTCGGTCACGGTGGTGGTGCCGTCGAGCCAGACGTTGCCCGCGAACGCCCTGCCCTTCGCGTCGATGCGCGTAACGGCGGCCGTCGGAACCCACGTCGTCGCGCCGACAGGCAGCACGCTCACCGAGGGGTTCGAGGCGAAGACGTTGCCAGCGGCGTCGACGGTGAGCAGCTGACGCCCCACGCTGCCGGGCACGAGCTGCCACTGCGAGGAGCCCCGCTTCGCGCGATAGATGACGCCGTTCGAGACGTAGACGTTGCCGTTGACGTCCCAGAGGCGGAACAGCGAGGGCTGGAGCGGGCGCTGGTTGCCGACGAAGCCGGGCGTCGGCGTCCACCCGTTCCACGTCGCGTTGCGGTCGA
>JAEUJR010000699.1 GCA_016793585.1 Archangium sp. | reverse complement strand
TCGTGATCAGTCAGCCTTGAAGCGCTTGATGAGCTCGGAGAGACGGCCGGCGAGCTGCGTGAGCTCGGCGGCGGCGCCAGTGGCCTGCTTCGAGGCCTGCGTCGTCTGGCGGGTGACCTCTTCGATCTCTCCCATCGAGGCCACGACCTGTTCGGTGGCGGTGCGCTGCTGCTGGGTGGCCAGGTTGATGACTCGGGCCGCGTCGCTGGTCTCCTGCACGCCCGAGAGAATGCCTTCGACGGCGCTGGCGGCGACCGAGCCGAGCCGTTCACCTGCTTCGGTGGCCTGACGGGAGGCGTCAGCGGCGCTCGCGGCGGCGGCGGTGGCCTCGCGGATCTCGGTGATGAGGTTCTTGATCTCCTTGGTCGAGTCGAGAACGTTTTCGGCGAGGCGGCGCATCTCGGCGGCGACGATCGAGAAGCCCTTGCCCGCTTCACCGGCGCGGCTGCCTTCGAGGGCGGCGTTGAGGGCGAGCAGGTCGGAGCGGTCTGCGATCTCGTCGATCACCTCGACCACGGTGCCGATGCGCTCGACCCGGCGCAGCAGCTTGGTGATCGACTCGCTCACCGCGACACCGTCGGCGCGAATCTGCTGCATGGCCTGAATGAACTCGGCGATGGCGCCGCGGCCCGAGCGGGCGGAGTTGAGCGTCTCTTCGGCGACGCGCGCGACGGCGCCGGCGTTCTCGGCGATCTGCGCCGAGGCGTGCTTCAGCTCCTCCATCGTGGCGGTCGTCTCGTGAATCGCGGCGGCCTGCTCGGTGGACGACGACTCGTGTTGCGTCGACGCGGCGAGCACCTCGTTGGCCGACGACGACAGGCGGAGCGCGGCTTCGTTGATCTCACGCACGAAGGTGCGCAGCGTCTCGATCACCTTGCCGAAGCCGTCGAGCAGGGGCGCCAGCACCACGTCGTCGGTCTTCGCCTGGAACGCGGCGAGTTCACCCTGGCGCACGAGCGCGTTGAGGCCCTCGATGGCCTGCTCGACGACCACTTGCGAGCGCTCCTTGCGCTGCTCGGAGTCGGCGACCTTGTTCTCGACGCGCTCCATCAGCGCGTTCACGAGGCGGCCGGCTTCGGCGACGTCACCGCTGAGGCGGCCGATGTCGACGCGTGCGTCGAACTTGCCCTGGCTGAGGCGCTCGAGCGAGGCGAGCAACGGCCCCAGATCGGCGGAGGGCGCGGCCGCTTTCTTCGGCTTCTTCGGAGCTGCGGTCGTGTCAGGCATGTCGGGCCTCGGTGCGGAACGGGTTGGTGGAGAAGAGATCGACGAGGAGCACGGTCTGATCGTGATCGAGCCAGGCGCCGATGATGAAGGGCGTGCGGCCGGCGGCGGGCGGCAGTCGGCGCAGATCGTCTCGGCGAACGGTCTGTACGCCGAGCACGCCGTCGATGGGCAGGCAGACCTCGTGGGCCTCGTCGGGCGCGAAGATGAGGGCGCGACGGCCCGAGGTGGGCGCTCCGAGTGGCGTTCCGACCGAGTCGTGCTCATCGGCCCGGCCGATGCGGCGCACCTGCGTCATGTCGGCACCGTAGCGGTTCCCGCCGATGTCGAAGAGCACGATCTCGACGGTGGCCACGACTTCGTCGCTCATCGGCGCACCACCGAGCCACGGGCGGCGGCGAGCACCTTCGGCAGATCGAGCAGGCTCAAGCTGCCCAGCTCGCGGTGCTGCACGATGCCGACGAGGAACTCGTTCGCGGCGCCACCGCCCGCAGGGGGCGGCAGCTTGTCGGCGACGAAGATTCTGCGCAGCCCGATCACCTGATCAGCGAGGAACGCGACGAGCAACCCCGAGGCCTCGCCGACGAAGAGCCGGCCGCCGCGCGTCGCCTTCGATTCTCCCTGCTGCAGAAAGCGGAGCAGATCGATGACCGGCATCACCTGCCCGCGGTTGCCGACGACGCCGAGCACGAACGACGGCACGCGCGGCAGCGGCGTCATCGGAGACAGCCGCGACACCTCACGCACGTGTTTCGACAACACCGCCAGCGTGACGGCGCCGAGCTTGAAGACGAAGAACTCCTCGTCGGGCCGCGCGGCCTGGGCTCGGCTCTTCTCTGGTGCCTCGGCGAGCGCACGTTGCAGCGGGGTGGGTTCCACGAAGGTGCTGAGTATCGAAATGGCTGGAGGAGCGGGTCAAGAACTCTGCTACAAGCTTTCACCTCATGGCGGCGCGCGTCCTGGTCATTGATGACAGCCCGATGACTGTTCAGCTCATCTCCGAGGCGCTGACGGCCGCGGGCATCGGTGTCGACGCCGCGGGCGATCTCGCCGCCCTCGACGCCCGCCTCGACGCGAACACGTACGAGCTGGTGCTGGTCGACGTGAACATGCCCGAGATGTACGGCGACGACGTCGTCGAGTTCCTGCGCATCCAACGCAAGCTCACCGCGCGGTTGTTTCTGTACTCCGATCTTCCCGAGCAGGAGCTGATCGAGAAGACGAAGAACTCTGGCGCCGACGGCTACGTGGCGAAGTCGCAGGGCCTCGAGGCGGCGGTCGAGACCATTCGCGACGCCCTCGATGGAAAGCAGATTCAGAAGCACCGCGTGCTGGTCGTCGACGACAGCGAGCCGACGGTTCGGCTGCTGAAGGCCGAGCTCGAAGCGAAGGGCCACGAGGTGCTGACCGCCAACGGCGGCGACGCGGCGACGAAGATCATCTTGAAGAAGAAGACGCGCCCCGATCTCGTGCTGCTCGACGTGAACATGCCGGGCATCAACGGCGAAGAGCTGTGCCGGTTCATCAAGGGCAACACGCTGTTCGCCGGCATTCAGGTCGTGTTCTGCAGCGCCGCCGACGAGGCCGAGCTGCAGCGGCTGGTGAAGACGTGCGGCGCCGATGGCTACGTCCGCAAGGATCAGCTCATCGCGAAAGAGATTCTCGATCTGCTGACGTGAACCGAAGTGACGTGGAGGCCCCATGTCCGTCGAGTTCGTCGTGCTCTGCCGAAAGGCGCTGCCCCGCCGCGACGGTTGGTCGTTCTCGATCGGCCCAGTCATGATCGCCGAGGGCGGCTCCGTCACGTCTCCGCTTGCCCGTGAGGCCGAGGCGATTCTGACGTTTTCGTCGAGAGCCAACGGTGCGGACGTGAGCCTGAAGATGGCCACCGAGCTCGCGCGGCTCGTCGAGGGCGTCGTGCTGGACGAAGAGGGCGAGCTGCACGCCGACTTCGCCATGAGCGGAGAGTCTCCGATCAGCGCGGCCTCGGTCGAAGCGCGCCTGCGCGAGGTGTGGGATCGCCACCAGGAGCTCCAGGGCAAACAGCTCGCGAAGGCGATCGCGAAGTTCGAGGAGGAGCTCGATCGCGACCCCTTGGTGAAGGCGGCCAACGACTGGTCAGATCTCTGAGCAAAGTCGCAGATGTGGAGCACCCATGTGCCGATCGGAGTGTCCATGAGCCACTTGCTGGCCGTGGCGGCACTCGAGAAAGCCTGAAAAAACAAAGAAGTGTGAATGTGCGCACGTGTGGCCCGGCTCTTGGATCGGCTCGGTGCGCACGCATGGCAATTGGAGCGATCCACAGCAGGGGAGCACTGGGAGCCGGAAGCGGTTCGCGCCCTGCCGTCGCGTCGAAGCCTGTCGTGAGGGCGGCCGACGCGTTCGAGCGTGCGAAGTCGGTGCAGGTGGTCGCCCTTCGTCGTGGCTCCACGGGCGCTGGTGTGAAGGCGATGCAGCTGAAGCTGGTGACGAAGGGCTATCTCTCGCGCGCCGACTTCTTGAACGGCACAGGCGTGTTCGGCCCGCGCACCGAGACGGCGGTGAAGCGCCTGCAGGTCGAGCACGGGTTGCCGGTGACGGGCGTGCTCGACGCGCGCTCCTCGGCTGCCCTCAACGCCGAGCGCCCCGCCGCGAAGAACGAACCTTCTGAAGTGAAGACCGATGTCTTCGAGAAGCCGCAGTCGGTGCTGAACGCCATGCAGCAGACGGTCACCGACGGCGACGACGAAGACGAGTTCACGAGGCCGATCGACATCGCCAGCTAGCGTGAACGACAGACGAATTTTGGTGAGGCTGACATTGGGTCAGGCTCCACGGGGCTCCGGCTTTCCCCCTTTGGTCGGAGCCCCGTTCATTTTCCCGCGTTGGTCGAGCAGAGTCGGCGCATGCGGCAGATGACGGCAGTGGCAGTGCTGACGGCGGCGGTGGCGCTCGCAGCTGATCCCGAGAGCCAGCCGGCGCACGGGCCCTGGCGGTTCGAGGCGTCGATCACGCCCGTCGTCGGCCAGCTCAACGACACGTGGACGAAGCATCTCGGCGTGGGCGGTCAGCTGGCGATCGCCATGTCGCCGCACATGCGGTTCGTGGTGGGCGGGCTGTGGAATCACACCCAGGTCGACAGCGGCTTCGAGGCTCAGCTGCGTTTGGGGCTGGAGAGCAGCGCTTCGGGCTTCGACACGAACCTGAGTCTGTTCATCCCTGCCGCCGTGTACGGAGGCACCGAGTTCGGGCTGCTCAGCGGACAGGTCGCGGCGTTTCATTTCCCGCATCGTATCGAGTTCACGATGGCAGGGCTCGCTGGCGCGGTGTCGACGCGGGCTCAACTCAATCCACAGTCGGTGAAGCAAGATGGGTCGAGCTCACCGCCGACCTCGGGTGACACCGGCCTTCGCCCGACGCTTGGCGTTGGCGTCGGAGTTCACTTCGAGTTCCTCGAACGTTTCTCGGCGCGGCTCGAGGTTCGTCAGCTCGCGATCCCCGGGCGAACGAACTCGGTGAACGGCTGCGATGCGAACGACCTGCGTGCGATCGACAACGCGCTCCGCGCTGGCAACCCGGTCGCAGCGGCCACGACGTCGGCTGGCTGCCGTGTCGAGACCTTCGACGGAACCGATCCCGAGACGGGGCTCAGGCGCAGCAACGACGTCCCGATCGCGCTTGGCCTCGTGCGCAACTCCGGCTCGCTGTTCCAGTCGTATCTGCTCGCACAGGTCTCAGTGGGCGTGACGTTCTGACGCCTTCGGCTTGCGCCGCTCACCCATACCGCGCGCGAAGTTCCCGACGGTCACCCACGGCGCTTCCGACTTGAACAGCTTCACCAGGTTCGCCACCCCAATGGGCTCTCCACCGGCGCCGCGGCCCTTCGCCACTGCGATGTACTGGAGCGGATCGATCGCCAGCGGCCGCGTCTGAATCTGATCGACCTTGTACTTCTTCACCAGCTTCACCAGCGCCTCGGCCTCGCCCGCGCGATCGGTCACGCCGGGGAACAGCAGCAGGTTCAGCGCGACGTACGCGCCGCGTTTCCGAGAGAGGGCGATCGACGCCTCGACGTCCTCCCAGCCGTAGCGGTTCGGTTTGTAATAGGCCTCGTAGAGGTCCTTCACGGCCGAGTTCAGCGAGACGCGCACGGCATCGAGGCCGGCGTCGTAGAGCGCGTCGAGGCCCTTCGTCAGGCTGCCGTTGGTGTTGATGTTGATCGACCCGCGCTGCGTCTTCGCGCGCGTGAGCCGAATGGCCTCGGCGATGAACTTCCACCGGGTGAGCGGCTCGCCTTCGCAGCCCTGGCCGAAGCTCACCATGGTGCGACCGGGCGCGTGCTCGAGGTGCCAGATCGCGACGTCGGCGAGATCCTGCGCGCTGGGGCCATCGCTCATTCGATCGTGCGACGACGGCGGCCCGTCTTTCGGCTGATCCGAGATGCAGCCGACGCAGGCCGCGTTGCACATCACCGAGGCGGGCAACGCGCCTTCGTCACGCGCGTAGAAGATGTTCTGGCTGGTGAAGCACCGGTACACGAGCGCGCAGGTCTTCAGCTGACTCAGCACCTTGTTGCCGGGGAAGCGGGCGAGGTGCTCCTTGACGAGCAGCTTCACCTCGGGCGTCGAGAAGTTCTTCGGCGTCCAGTGTTTGCGGCGATCGGTGTGGAGCGCCCAGACCACCGGCCCGTCTTCGCTCCACGCGGCTGCGGTGTAGGCCCACTGCGGCAGAATCGGGCCGTCACCCTTGGCCACTTCGCCGGGCAGGTAGGTGCGGGTGAAGCCCGGCGGCAACGTCGCGCCGACCGCGTGGGGCACGAAGCGTTTGCCGTCGGCCTCGAACTCCTTCACCAGTACGGGCTCCATCGTCTCGGGGTCGAAGCCCACGGGCAGCCGACCGGGCAGGTGGGCCAGCTTCGCCCCTTCGGGCAGGGGAATCGGGCGTTCTCTCGGTGGTGGCGGCAGCACCGACTCGTCCGAGCGCAGGCTGGCCAGCAGCCAGGGGTGCTCGAAGACACGGCCTTTGGGATCGGCGAGGAGGAGCTTCAACGACCGCATGCGCGGGCGTGTATTGGATCTGCGGGGGCAGGTCGACCAACCGGCGTCTGGCGGATGGTTGCAAGGCGAGGGGAGTGAGGTTAGAGCCTGCGTCCCCCGCCAGTCC
>JAEUJR010001159.1 GCA_016793585.1 Archangium sp. | reverse complement strand
GGGCGGCCGATGTTCCCGATGGCGGGTGACGTGAACCCGTTCACGCTCGGGAGCAACCGGCTGATGACGATCTCTCCGACGGTCACCGCGAGCGCGACGTGGACGGCGCAGATTCCCGCTGATGGGTTCTACGAGGTGTCGATCTCGTACACGGCGTTCACCGCGCGCGTGCCTGATGCGCACTTCATCGTTCGCCACGCGGGCGGCGACTCGCACTTCCGCATCAACCAGCAGCGGCACGGCGGCACGTGGGTCTCGCTCGGTTCGTTCTATTTCAAGGCGGGCGGCACGGCGCAGGTGGTGGCGCAGAACGACTCCACGAGCATGCAGAACCCGGCCAACGTCTCGCTCGACGCGGTGAAGTTCGGTGGTGGGCTCGGGCTCATCGATCGCGGCGGTGGCGTGAGCGGGCGAGGGCGCTTCGAGGAGTCGTCGCGGTACCAGGCGCAGTGGGCCGGTGCTCCCGACACCGCGTACGCGCCGCTCGGCAACACCGCCGCGAACGATCGCAACAACGACATCAGCGCGCGGCCCCGCTTCTCGGCCTGGGTGCACGAGGCGAACGAGCCGGCGGTCTACGTCGCGTGGCACACCAACGCGGCGAACGGCGCGGCCCGAGGAACCCAGACCTACGTCTACGGCACCGACTCGGTCGGCAACTGCACGCTCGCCACCGAGTACGCGGGCTTCACCGGCAGTCGAGAGCTCGCCGACTTTCTGCGCGGTGAGTTGGTGAACGATCTGCGCCAGGACGCGGGGTGGAACGAGCCGACGTGGCGCGACTACGGAACGCTCTGCGCGAACTTCGGAGAGCTGAACACCTCGAACAACAACGAGTTTCCCAGCGTGCTGATGGAGGTCGCCTTCCACGACAACGCGACCGACGCGAACCGGCTGAAGGAGCCTCAGTTTCGTGCGATCGCGGCGCGCGCGATCATGCAGGGCATCATTCGCTACTTCGCGAGCGTCGACATGGTGACGCCCGTGTTCCCGCCAGATGCTCCGGCGCGGGTGCGCGCACGGAACGTGATGAATGGGCGGGTCGAGATCGCGTGGAGCGCTCCGCCGGTCGACGCGCAGGGCGTCGGTGGCCAGGCCGCGACGAAGTACCGCGTGTACTCGAGCGATGACGGGCTCGGCTGGGACGAAGGCGTCGAGACGATGATGACGACGTACGAGGTCGCGTTGCCAGCCACGAGCGCGAAGTACTTCCGCGTCGCGGCCGTGAACGCAGGCGGTGAGAGCATGCCGTCTGCCGTCGTCGGTGCACGGGCCGGTCAGCCGCTGGCGTTGCTGGTGAATGGTTTCGATCGCTTCGAGGCCACGCAGGCGCAGCTCGAGGCGTTCCCCGCGCGCTACGGGTTGGGCACTGTCACACGGTTGTTCCCCCGGCGAATGAACGACAGCTCGTACGTGCGCGTGCATGGAGACGCGCTCGATTCGCTCGCGTGGGGCTTCGACAGCGCGACCGACGACGCGATCGAAGGCGGGCAGGTGGTGCCGTCGACGTACGGCGTCGTGAGCTGGATTGGTGGGCGCGGGAAGACGGGGGGCGCGGCACCTTCATCGGTGGCGCAGACCGCCCTGCGCACGGCGATGCAGGCCGGAACGCGCGTCATCTTCAGCGGCGAGTCGGGCGGGAACATGACGTTCCTCACCGACTTCGGTTCGGCGACGGCGGGGGCGGGCACGGTCTCGCGATCGCTCTCGGGAACGGGTCCGCTCGCGGGGCTCTCGTGGACGCTCGATGACGGCACGAACGGCACCTACGACGTGATCGGCAACCCCGACGGTGGCCCGCTCGACGTCGTGAGCCCGATGGGCGCGGGGCAGCGCCTGGCCTCGTTCGCGAGCGGGGCCGCAGCGGCGTCCGGAGTCGCGGGTCGTTCGGCGCTGCTCGGGTTTCCCCTCGAGTCGATCGTCAGTCGCGCGACGCGTATCGAGGTGTACCGACGGTTGCTGCTGTTCGCGACCGATGGCGGGTCGGACTCCGATGGCGGCGTGTTCGTCGAGCCTGACGCGGGTGCGGGTGGTGGAACGGCCGGTGGAGGCAGTGCGGGCGGAGGTTCTGCTGGCGGTGGCTCTGTCGGCGGCGGGTCGGCGGGCGGCGCTGCTGCTGGTGGTGACGCCGCGGGTGGTGAAGCTGGCGGTGGGAGCGCAGGTGGAGGCGAGGCGGGTGGGGTGAGTGGCGGTGGAACGTCAGGCCCGTTCCTGCCCGATGGTGGAGCCGTCGTTCGTCATCAGCTCGCGTTCCGCGGGGGCGGGTGTGAGAGCGCTCCGACGTCGATGCTCGTCGCGCTGCTCGGTGTGATCGGCCTGCTGCGCCGGAGGCGATGAAGCCGTTCCTGGTCGATCACGCCTCAGGTCGGGCGATGTCGCGACGGCTCCGCTGCGGGAGCGCAAAGGCTGCCTCTGCCTTGGCGCTGCACCAGCTCGGCTTTGCGTATTTCGTGCACGGCTACATCCCGCCGTCGAGAAACCCGGCGTCAGGCAAGATCGTGCACGTTCGCGCACAGCCCATGAACTGACGGCCGCAGCCCCAGGAGCACTCCGAGCATTCTCCGATCGTCGTGGTCGGGCACGCGTCGGCGCACGCCCGATGCGCGGTATCGCAGGGCATCAGGCACGAGTTGTAGAAGCGCGGCCCCAGCAACCCACTGCACGTCTGCAGCGCCACGAACGCGACGGCGTCTCTCGCCGCGACACCCGAGGTGGCGTTGACCGAGCGACACGTACGGAACTCGGGCTCCATGCACGTGAGCCGTTGGGCACCGAAGAACGCGCAGCTCTCGGCGACGCCTTGCTGCAGAAACGGCATCAGCTCGGCGGGGTCGAGCGCGCCACCGTCTGCGCTACGAATCGCGAGGCACTTTCGATCTTCGAAGTAGTTGCGCGGCTCGATGCCGCAGGCATTCAGCATCTCGAGGGCGAGCGTGGGGTCGCAGCGCGCTCCGAGGAAGACGCCTGCGTCGGTGGCTTCGATGATCGGTGTGCCACCAGCGCTCCCTCCCGCCGTGGCCATTCCGGCATCGATGCCAGCGTCGCTCCCTGACGTGCTGCCACACGCGACGACGAACCCGATGATCAGCAGCACCAACACCGCGCGGAGCGACATGTCGCGACCCAAACCTGCTTCTCACACGCGCGTCAACGCGACACTTGCCTCGCGTCGTCCGGTGGGAAACGAAGCAGCCCGATGCGGCTCCTGCTCACGGCGACGGTCCTGTTGACGCTCACCTGTTCTCCCATCATGCCGTTCAAGACCGACGCGGGTGAGGACGCGGGCTCTGCAGGTGGCTCGGCTGTCGGTGGTGGTTCGAGCGGAGGCGGAGCGGCTGGTGGAACGATCGCGGGTGGCGTTGCGGCGGGCGGTTCGGCTGGCGGCGCGAGTGCGGGCGGTTCGACAGCGGGTGGCGCGAGCGCCGGTGGTGCTTCGGCTGGTGGCGCGACCGCTGGAGGGGCTTCGTGTGGTGGCTGCTCCGCTCCCACCAACGCGACGCCCGTGTGCGCCGATGGCGGGTGCGACTTTGCCTGCGTGTCTGGCTTTCACCGGTGCGGCAACCACTGCGCGGCCGACGACTCGGTGCTCGAGTGTGGCTCGACCTGCTCGTCGTGCCCCGACAACGGCGGCTCGGCGTCGTGTTCGCTCGGCGTCTGCGGCGTCACCTGCGCCCCCGATCGCGCGAAGTGCGCCGGCGCTTGCGTGCCCGAGAGCAACACCCAGTGCGGGCCCTCGTGTGTCTCGTGCCAGGCGCCCGCGCAGTGCCGGGCCGGCCAGTGCGTGCAGTCGTGTCCACTGGGACAGGTGCTGGTGGGCGGGCAGTGCTCCGAGGGGCGGGCGATCGCGATGGGCAACCTTCACGGGTGTGCGCGGCACGATGGTGGCGTCGTGTGCTGGGGCACGGGCGTCAGCACCGGGTCGCTCGGCAGCGGAATGGACGGCGGCCGCAACCCGCAGTTCGTGACGGGGCTTGGCGACGTCACCTCGCTCTCACTCGGAGACAACTTCAGCTGCGGCCTGCTCCCGTCGGGCTCGGTGCGCTGCTGGGGCGACAACATGTTCGGTCAGGTCGGCAACGGAGGAACGAACAACGCGTACACGCAGCAGGTGGCGCTCGCCTCGAACGTGACCTCGTTCGGCGCCGGGGCTCGTCACGCCTGCGCCCTGCTCGACGATGCGGGCGTCGTCTGCTGGGGCACCGGCATCAGCGGGCAGCTCGGCAGCGGTGGTTTTCCCCTCGCCGTTCGTGCGCCGCAACCCATGGCGCTCGACTCCGGCGTGAGCGCGCTCTTCGTCGTGAACGACGCGACCTTCACGCAGCATCAAGAGCGCGGCCTGCGCCTCACTGGAGACGTGCCGTTCTACGGCCAGGGGGCTGCGGTGCCGACGCCAGTCGCCATCGGTGACGGTGGCGTTCGCGTCATTCGCACGAGCGCGAATCACGGCTGTCTCATTCGCGGCAACCGCACGCTCGAGTGCTGGGGCCGTGGCTTCGAAGGCCAGCTGGGCGTGCCGGTCTCGGTCACCAATGCCCAGCCGCTGCGCGCGGTGCCAGGCCTGGGCGAGGTCGTCGATGTCTGCACGGGCCAGTCCTTCACCTGCGCGGTGATCGCCGACGCGGGCGTGCGGTGCTTCGGCGCAGGCGCCTTTGGCCAGCTGGGCGGCGGCAACTTCAACCCGTCGACGACGCCGGTCGAGGTGATCGGCCTTGCACCCGCGACACAGGTCGCCTGTCACTACCAGACGGTCTGCGCGCTGACGGCGCAGGGCGTCTTCTGCTGGGGCGACAACGCGCTGGGACAGCTCGGAGCCCCGACGCCCATGTCGACTTCCCAGCCGCTCCCCGTGCCGATGCCCTGACGTCCGTTGCCCGTTCGTCACGCGCAGAGAATGCGCAGCCGCCACCTTCGCGCGCGCGTTGACTCACTCATGCACGACACCTAAACGGACCCCGCCGCTGGTTTCCTCTCACGCAGCAAAGGAGCACGTCATGGCCATCAAGTTTGCGATCAACGGGTTCGGCCGCATCGGCCGCATGGTTCTGCGCGCCGCACTCTCGCGCAAGGAGCAGGACATCGAGATCGTCGCCATCAACGACCTCGACAAGCCGGCGATGCTGGCGCACCTCTTCAAGTACGACTCCGTGCACCGCAACTGGCCGGGCACCGTGAGCCACAGCGAGAACAGCATCACCATCGACGGGAAGACGTACCGTGTGACCGCCGAGAAAGACGCTTCGAAGCTGCCGTGGAAGGAGCTGGGCGTCGACGTGGTGCTCGAGTGCTCGGGCAAGTACACCTCGCAGGAGAAGGCGGTGCTGCACCTGCAGGCCGGCGCCAAGAAGGTGCTGATCAGCGCGCCCGGCAAGGGCGTCGATCTCACCGTCGCCTTCGGCATCAACCACTCGCTGTACGACCCGGCGAAGCACCACACGATCTCGAACGCCTCGTGCACCACGAACTGCCTCGCGCCGGTCGCCAAGGTGCTGCAGGACACGTTCGGTATCGAGCGCGGCCTGATGACGACCATTCACTCGTACACGAACGATCAGCGCATTCTCGATCTCATGCACGAAGACCCGCGCCGGGCCCGCGCCGCCGCGCTCTCGATGATTCCCACGTCGACCGGCGCCGCGAAGGCCATCGGCGAAGTGATCCCCGAGCTGAAGGGCAAGCTCAACGGCGCCGCCATTCGCGTGCCCACGCCGAACGTCTCGCTCGTCGACCTCACCGTGAACCTCAAGAAGTCGACCACCGTCGACGAGGTGCACAAGGCGATGAAGGCGGCCGCCGACGGCCCCATGAAGGGCGTGCTCATGTTCGACACCGAGCCGACCGTCAGCGTCGACTACAACGACAACCCGCACTCCTCGATCTTCGACTCGACGCAGACCCAGCTCATCGACGGCAACTTCCTCAAGGTCTTCGCCTGGTACGACAACGAGTGGGGCTACTCGCAGCGCATGGTCGACGTCGCGAAGTTCCTCGTCTCGAAGAAGTGAGCGGGAGCCACGACCATGTCCGTCAAATACCTCGACGAGCTCACGCTTCAGGGCAAGCGCGTCTTCATTCGTGTCGACTTCAACGTGCCGCTCGACGAGCAGCAGCACATCACCGACGACACGCGCATTCGTGAAGCGATGCCCACGATTCGCAAGGCGCTCGAGCTCGGCGGCAAGGTCGTGCTCGCGTCGCACCTCGGCCGCCCCAAGGGCGCCGACAAGAAGTTGTCGCTGCTGCCGGCCGCCAAACGGCTCACCGAGCTGCTCGGCAAGGAGCACGAGGTGCTCATGGCCGACGACTGCGTCGGCGAAGGCGTCGGCAAGATGGCCCGCGAGCTCAAGCCCGGCCAGGTGCTGATGCTCGAGAACCTGCGCTTCCACAAACAGGAGGAGGCCAACGACGAGGCCTTCGCCCGCGAGCTCGCGAGCTTCGCCGACGTCTATTGCAACGACGCCTTCGGCACGGCCCACCGCGCGCACGCCTCGCCGGCCGGCATGGCGCCCTTCGTGAAAGAGAAGTGCGCCGGCTTCTTGATGCGCAAGGAGATCGAGAAGCTCGGGAAGATCGTGAAGAACCCCGAGAAGCCGTTCGTGGTGGTGCTCGGCGGCGCCAAGGTCTCTGACAAGATCAAGGTCATCGAGAACCTGCTGCCGAAGTGCAACGTCATGCTGATCGGCGGCGCGATGGCCTACACGTTCCTGAAGGCCCAGGGCGCCAACGTCGGCAAGAGCCGCGTCGAAGAAGACAAGCTGCCGCTCGCGCTGCGCCTCATCGAGCTCGCCAAGCAGCACGGGGTCGAGCTGGTGGTGCCCGTCGATCACGTCGTCGGCAGCTCGCCCGACGAGAAGAGCGAGGCGATCGACGTCGCCGACCGCAACATTCCCGCCGACAAGATGGGCCTCGACATCGGCTCGAAGTCACGCGCCCTCTTCACCCAGCACATTCGCAACGCGAAGACGGTGTTGTGGAACGGCCCGATGGGGCTGTTCGAGGTGGCGAAGTTCGCCGAGGGCACGAAGTCGGTGGCCACGGCGATGTCGCTCAACAGTCAGGCGCTCACGGTGGTCGGTGGCGGAGACTCCGCGGCGGCCATCAACGAGTTCGGGCTGGCTTCGAAGATCTCCCACGTCTCGACGGGCGGCGGTGCGTCGCTCGAGCTGCTCGAAGGTCTCAAGCTGCCCGGCATCGCTGCCCTGGAGTGACACTCATGACGACGCGTCGCTGCTTCATCGCTGGCAACTGGAAGATGAACA
>JAEUJR010001156.1 GCA_016793585.1 Archangium sp. | reverse complement strand
CAGATCGAGATCGACGCCGGCCTTCTTCAGACACTCGGCGAGGAACTTCCGCGCGCGGGTGACGTTCTGCAGGAACGTGTTGAGCGTCATTCGCACCGACGCGGCGAGCACGTGATCGTCGTCGGCGCGCTCGATGCGGGCGGTCAGCGCGACGCCCGGCTGCGCGGGCAGCTTCTCGCGGCACTTCTGCAGCGCAGCGCGCAGGTGCGGGTCGGGCGTCCTGGGCGCGACGTCGGCCTGGGCCTCGAGTGCCCGATGCAGCACGTCGAGCTCGGTGGGCGTCGCAGCCACCTTGCGCATCTCGGAGAAGGCCACGTTGCGGGCCGTGATGACGGCGAAGCGGAGCAGGGCGTTCGGCTTGCCATCATGTGTGAAGCGAGGCGCCACCTGCCAGACGCGCAAGAGCGCCTCCTGCAGCACCGCCTCGCAGTCGCACAGCGCCGCGAAGGGCCTCAGCGTGCCCCGCAACGACGACTCGACCGACGACGCCCACTGCCCGAAGGCAGCGGCATCGCCGGCCGAGATGCGTGCGAGCTGTGCGACCTCAGCTTGCATGCCGACTCCGTATCAGGCGCTCAGCGCGATCTCGACGTTCTCGCCCGCCGTCACCAGGTGCACCAGCGTTGGCTGCTCCATCTCGCCCGGCGTCGTCAGCGTCAGCGTGAGCACCAGGCCAGGGCCGTACACGCCGTTCGAGGTGGTGAACGAGAAGTTCACCTGCACCTTCACCGTGCGCCCGTCGGCGAGCTCGACCACCGCGTCCTTCGCGGGCGTCCAGTCGAGCTGGCGATCGAGCACGATCTCGATGTCGAGCCGGTTGCCGTGCTGGCGCAGCACCCGCCCGGCGATGCGCTTGCCTGCCCCGGTGACGGTCTTCACCAGGCGATCGACCAGCCCACCGAGCCCGAAGCCACTGCGCTTCTGCTTTGGCGCCTCGTCGCGCTTCGCGTCTTTCGTCTGCATCGGCTCTGCGGGCGGCGGCGGTGCGGCAGGCGCCGGCGCGCCCTTCGGAGCCGGCGCGGGCTCGTCCGCGCGCACCAGCGCTTCGGCCTCACCAGCGGCGTCGTCCATGTCCGCCTGCGACTCGTCCTCGGCCATCGACGACAGGTCGAGCGTGCGGCGGCGCGACTCGGTGCTGGCGGCCTTCTCGGCCTCTTCTTTGCGAGGGCCACCGCCGGCCAGCGTCTTCGAGGCCATCATCGGTCGCGCGGCTGGCGACATGCGGAGCATGGCTGGAGCGGCTGCCACCGGAGCCGCGCTGCCGCCACGCAGCCCGAGGCCTTCGGCCGACATGCCGAACGCGAGCTCGTGGGGTTGGGTGACGTTGCGGCGAGGCAGGCGCGGGTCGACCGTCATCTGCTCGCTGATGGCCACCCACGAGGTGAGCCGCGTGGAGATCTGGAAGTCGAGCCCGAGCGCCTGCACTGCCGCGTCGACCTGCCGGCCTGGCTCGACGATGCGCTGGGTCTCGAGATCCTCCACCAGCTCGCGGGCGAAGAGCGTCGAGACCGCGCGGCTGCCCTCGGCGCGATCGAGCGCCTTCACCTGCACCGTCTCTTCGAAGTCACCCGCTGCGGTTCGGCCGCGCACGATCAGCGTGCCGCCCGAGGCCTTGAGCTTCATCGAGAGCAGCGCCGGCGAACCCGAGTACACGTCGGGCAGGCGCTGTGGCGCAGACATCACCAGCGCGTCGCCGGTCAGCTCGACGTCGGTGATGAGGGGCGCGGTGGTGCGGGCGAGCAGCCGGCGAATGGCCACTTCGACGTCTTCACCGAGGCCCATGACGAGCTCGACGCCACGGCCTGCGCGCGCCGCCGGCTGGGTGAGGCTGCGGTTGACGCCCGAGCCGACGCCGATGGTGTGTACGCGGGAGCCCGACGGCAGCCTCTGCGAGATCGCCGTCAAGACCTCGTGCTCGCTGCCGATGAGGCCGTCGGTGATCAGCACCACCTGGCGCATCGCCTCCTGACGCAGCGGTGAGAGGGCTTCGATGATGCCGCTGGCCATCTCGGTGCCGCCCGACGCGCGCAGCTTCGACAGCCAGCTCTGCGCCTCCTTGCGGTTCGATGGCGTCGCAGACACGGGCTGGCTCTTCCACCGCCGCGGCGACGACGAGAACTCGATCAGCTCGAGCGTGTCGTGGTCCTGCAGGGTGTCGATGAGCGCCGCCGTGAAGCGCCGCGCCTGGTCGAGCGGCAGGCCCGACATCGAGCCCGAGGTGTCGAGCAGCACGATGAGATCGCGCGAGACCGCGTTCATCTTCGCTTCGACGGCAGGCGGCACGAGCGTGAGCAGCCCGAAGCTGTGCTCCGACGCAGGGCCTTTGCCGGGGCGCGCCACGTCGAGCTCGACGCCGATCTTCAGCTGCGCCGCCTTCCAGCGAACCACCACGTCACGATCGAGGCTGACGCCGTCGTCGGCGAAGGTGACGTCGGTCGACGCCAGCCCCCGCACCGTGTGCATCGGGTGGCTCGGAGACTCGGGCCGGAACCCATCGGCCAGGCGATCACGAATCGTCATGCCCAGCGAGAGCTTCACGGGCATCGCCTGATCGGCCACGTCGACGGTCACCTTCGCGTGATCGGCCACGCGCCCCGGCTGGCCGAGGTAGCGGGGCGCGACGACCGTGGGGAAGCGCCACTCCCAGAACCCATCGGCGAGCCAGGCGAGCTTCTGATCGATCGTCACCTCGCACACCACCGACAGGCGCGGCGGCACGTTGCCGACCTCCTGCGTGAACAGGCTCGTGCGCTCCTGATCGAGGATCGCGGCCGTGCGGCCCTCGAGCACCGCGTCTTCGAAGCGCTGGCGCGCCTGCTTCTTCGTGTCGACTTCACCCACGATGCGCTGATCGCCGATGGTGAACGAGAAGCCGCTCACCGCACCGTCGGCCGGCAGCGGCAACGAGTACGTCACGCGCAGCGGCTCAGCGTGCGGGTTGTGGAACGTCTGCGAGAGCTTCACCTGCACCACGCCGGCCTTCGCGTCGGCGACCAGCGAGGCGCCCGTCAGCGGCAGCGTGCGGCCGTCGATCGACACGAGACGGCCACCGGAGGACTCGTACGGCGTGGAGTTGGCGTTGGAGTTCAGCGACATGGGTGTGAGGTCCTTTCGTCGAGGGGTTCATGACCCTCAACGCGACCACCACCTGAGCTTGTGACAGGGTTTCTTTTCGGTCGAGCAAACCCTCGTGACGCTTAGCGAATTCGCACGATCGACACGCCAGGGGGCCCGATGACGAGCACCGACGTGCCGCCGAGCTGAACGATCGCGTTGCCGCCCGAGGGCGCCTCGAGATCTTCCCAGGCCGAACCCACCTGCTGCCGGAACACGCTCGTGTCGGTCACCACCCACCGATCGGCCGAGCCCGTGCCCCACGACATCGCCTGCACGCCGCCGGCAGGCAGGGTCGTGCTCTTCCAATCAGGCCCCGGCCCCTGAATGAGAATGGGCTCGGCCCGACTCGAGGTGCGGCGGCCCAGCGCCCACAGGCCGTCGGCGTCGGAGTGCAGCTCGAGCCAGCGCGCGAGCACCGGCGTCGTCACCGCCTGCCAGTTGACGCCGTCGTCCGTTCTGAACAGCCCGTCTTCACCTGCGGCGTACAGGGCTCCGCCGTGAGCCGAGAGCCCGTTGATCGCCAGCGACGAGAGGGTGAACAGCTCGAAGTCGGTGCCGGTGTAGCGCCCGATCTCGCCCGCGCTGGTGGCCACGAAGAGCGCTCCGAGCTCGTACCGAACGGCGCGCAGATCGCTGGTGAGCCCGTGCGGCAGGCGGCTCAGCTGCTCTGGAGGGCCGCGCAGCACCACCCCGCGATCGCCAGCGATCGTGAGCACGCCCGAGCCGTCGACGACGATCGCGCGCAGCGAGGTGCCGACACCCGTGGCGACCGGCTCACCCCACGCCCCGCCGGTGAAGGGCAGCAGCACGCCACGATCGCCCACGGCCCACACGGTGCCATTGGGCGCCACCGCAGCCGCGTGAAGCGTGACGGACTGGAGCGTCGGCACCACGCGCCAGAGCGGGTGGGTGGCAGGGTCTGACGGCGTCACCCGCACGATGATCGAACGGCTCTGCCCACGCCACGTCGCGCCGAGGCGCACCTGGCCCGCGCAGGCGCTCTCGTCTCCGGGGTTGCAGAGGAAGGTGGCCGAGCCAGCGCCGGCGACGAGCGCGAGCTGCGGGCCCTCGACGAACGAGCCCACGCCGCTGGTGAGCTCGACGATGCCGGTGCCGGGAGCGCCCTTCTCGTCGACCGCCACGACGCTGACGATCGCGCGCTGGGAGCGGCCGTCGAAGGTCTGGCGATCGGAAGAGAAGGTGAAGTCGACGGTCGCCGCGGGCCCGCAGCCCAGCAGCGACACGATCGTGAGAGCACACGTGGAGACGGGACGCATGGAGAGACCTCCATGCTCGTCTTCGACACGGGCCGGGGCGCCCTTAACCCCGGTACGTCACTTGGTGCCGACCTCGATGGTGAACCGGAAGGCCGGCTGCACGTCGTTGCCCCAGACCGAGATCGCGTAGGTGTCGCCCGTCACCGCCGCCTGTGGCACTTCGAAGCGGTAGGTGAACGTCTCGTCGCCGCGCTTGATGCCGGCGCGCAGCCCGGGGCCGTACGCGATGCGGCCCAGCCCGTCGCCGCCACGCGCCTCCGACACCACGTCGATCATGCCGCCCTGGGTGAGGCGCACGCGCTGGTTGTTGAGCACCTGGCCCGGGTTCGACGGGTTGCCGTGAATGCGCACGTACTCGACCGCGCCGCCTGCTTCGGTGTTCTCGACGCCGGGGCCCGGCTTCTGAATGAAGAACTGACGACGAAAGAGGGGAGCCTGCTTCATGACGGTGTGCCTCGTGGGTGGAGTGACGACTGCGAGAGACATTCTCGTCGCCGCGCGATCGTTTGTCGCCGAGTCACACGTGCCCCGGGTTGCGTCAACGCCGTGACGCAAGCGCGCGTCGTCGTGGCGCAACGTTGTCTTCGGGGGTGATCGACGACCCCGAGGCGCGCGGGTTCACCGAGACCCGTTCGACGGCGGTTGACCCACGGCCGCGACGCGTTTTTCGAGCGCGGCCAGGCGCGACAACGTCTGCTCGGCCAGCGCGTCGATCTTCACGTGCAGCTGCGTCACCTCGAGGCCCGCGCGAATGTTCGCGTCGTACTCGGCATCGGAGCGGATGCGCTCCTTCGCGGCCTGACGGTTCTGGCTGATGAGCACCATGCACGAGAGGAAGATCGCCTCGAGCGAGACCACCATCGTCAGCAGCCCGAACGGAAACGGATCGAACTGCGCGACGGTCGGTACGAAGCCGAGGTTCACCGCGATCCAGCAGGCGAACCACACCATGTGCACCACGAGGAAGCTGATGCTGCCCGAGAACGCCGCCGCGAGATCGGCGATGCGCTGCACGGTCGTGAGCTTCTCTTCGACGGCCTGGTTCGGGCTGTACGTCGGGCGCGTGCCGATCACCT
Source organism: Archangium sp. (assembly GCA_016793585.1). The sequence continues at coordinate 1,791 of JAEUJR010001156.1, read as the reverse complement.
TGTCGGCCTCACGCAGGCGCTTGCCGATGACGGCCAGCACGTCCATCGCGGCGGTCGGGTGACGCTTGAAGAGCAGCTCGAGATCGTTGCGATCGAGCCGCACCGCGCGCGTCGCTTCGAGCGCCACCGACGAGGCGCTGCGAGGGTCGCCGTCGAGCAGCGAGAGCTCTCCGAAGAAGTCGCCCGCCTTCGCCGTCTCGAAGACCACCCGCTGGCCGACCGTGTCTTCGACGAAGATCTCCACGGCGCCAGAGACGACGATGAAGATCGAGCCGCCCGGGTCGCCGCGGCGGAACACCACCTGGCCCGCCTCGAAGCTCACGTCGTCGAGCTGCGCCGCCAGCAGCGCACGCTCTTCTTCGTCGAGGCGCTCGAAGAGGGGAACGCTGGCGAGCAGGGCAGTGTCGGCAGGCATGCGACAGGCCGCCTAGCCGTGATGCCAACCACCAGCAACCGGAACCCGGCCAGCGGCTTGCAGTACGCTCGAGGCTGACGTTGGACGCCGTGGTGGCCGACCGGGGTCAGGAGTGCGGGAGAGTCTTCCAGGACCCGTCAAGGAGCTGGCACATGGATGTGATCGATTGGAACGCGCTCAAGGAGAACTGCGCTGGCGACGACGGCCTCGTGAACGAGATTCTCGAGCTCTTTCGCAAAGAAGGGCCGGCGCTGCTGGCTGACGTTCAACGCGCTGTCGCAGGTGGTGACGGTTTGGCGATCAAGCGCACGGCGCACCGGCTCAAGGGCGCGCTCGTGAGCCTCGCCGCTCATCCCGCCACTGCGGTCGCGAAGGAGCTCGAACACGCAGGCGCGCAGAACGAGCTGTCGCGGGTCGCCGACCTGCAAAAACAGCTCGACGCCGAGATGGCCAGGTTGATGGGGGCGCTGTCGGCCAGGGCGGCCTGACTCACGCTGCGAACTGCCGCTCGACGAGGCGCCGGTAGAGCCCTTCTTCGCCGACGAGCCCCGCGTGCGTACCCGACTGCACGACCTTGCCTGACTCGAGCACCACCACACGGTTGGCGTCTTTCACCGTCGAGAGGCGGTGCGCGATGATCAACGTGGTGCGGCCCTGCATCAACCGCTCGAGGGCCTCGCGCACGAGGTGCTCGCTCTCGGCATCGAGCGCGCTGGTGGCCTCGTCGAGGATGAGGATCTTCGGGTTCTTCAGCACCGCGCGCGCGATGGCGACGCGCTGCTTCTGCCCACCCGAGAGCTGAATGCCTCGCTCACCCACGAGCGTGGCGTAGCCCTCGGGGAAGCTGGCGATGAAGCTGTGCGCGTTGGCCAGCTTCGCCGCCTGCTCGACCTCTGCGTCGGTCGCCTCGGGCCGGCCGTACCTGATGTTCTCGGCGATGCTGGTCGAGAAGAGCAGCGGCTCCTGCGCGACGACGCCCACCTGACGGCGCAGCCACTCGGGGTCGAGCGTGGCGTAGGGTTTGCCATCGAGCTCGAGCTGCCCCGAGAGCGGGTCGTACAGCCGGTACAGCAGCGAGGCGATCGTCGACTTGCCCGCACCCGAGGGGCCGACGAGGGCGACGATCTCTCCGGGCTTGAGCTCGAGCGAGAAGTCGTCGAGCACCTTCACGTCGGGGCGCGCGGGGTAGCTGAAGTTCACATGCGAGAACCGCACGGCGCCGTCGAGCGAGGGCAGGGTGTCTCCGCCGTCGAGGGGAATGGCAGGCTTGCGGTGCAGCAGCTCGAACACGCGCTCGGCCGCACCCGACGCGCGCTGCACGTCCGTCCACAGCTCGGCCAGGGCCGACATGCCGAAGGCGAGCTGCATCGTGTACA
>JAEUJR010001155.1 GCA_016793585.1 Archangium sp. | reverse complement strand
CGAGTCGTCTCAGCAGCCGACACCGCAGGAAGCCCCGATTCCCGTCTTCCGAATCAGCTTCGCGAACGCGACGTTGCTCTCAGGCGGGTACCTGCTGGTCGGCGCCATCGTCGAGGGCATTCGCCGCACCATCAACCCACGCTGGGCCGAGCAGCTCTCGTGGTCGATGGAGGCGTTCCCCGCCGGCATTCTGCGCACCTTCGGCCTGCTCAACCCGCTGCGTGATGCGTACGCGGCGGGCACGCTGAAAGAAACCCACGTGCGGCTCATCTACGCCGGCTCGGTGGTGCTGACGGTCTACGCCATCGGCCTCGGGGTCGGGGTGCTGATGTGGCTGATGATGCGCGGGCGCAAACAGCCTCAGAGCCAGTGACGCAGCTGAAACGCGAACCACGAGAGCAGCCGTCGAACCAGGCCGTAGCCCTTCACCGTCTGGATCGTGATGCGCTCGCAGTGCGCGAGGTCGTCGAGGAAGAGTGACTCCATCGCGCGCCCGAAGTCGGGGTCGACGACGACGGCGTTCACCTCGAGGTTCTGCCGCAGCGACAACGAGTCGAGGTTCGAGCTGCCGACGGTGGCCCACGAGCCGTCGACCACCGCCGTCTTCGCGTGCAGCACGCGCCCCTGCCACTCGTAGATCTCGACGCCGTTCTTGAGCAGCTTCGGGTACAGGCCGCGCGCGCCCCACAGCACCAGCTTCACGTCGGTGGTGGCGGCGACGATCAACGCCACCCGCACGCCTCGGCGCACCGCCTTGTACATCGTCTTGAGCAGCTTCCCCGGCGGAAGGAAGTACGCCTGCGTGAGGAAGATCGAACTCTTCGCCCGGCTGATGGCGTCGACGTAGGCCTTGCGAATCGCCTTCTGGTGCAGCGCGAAGTCGTTGCCCACCACCGAGAAGGCGGCGCACGCCGCAGCGCGTGGCCGCACGAAACGCCGCTCGTCGAAGCGGGGGCCCTTCTGGCGGCGCCACGTGGTGAGAAAGAGCGACTCGAGCTGCAGCGCGCCCGACCCTTCGATGCGCAGGTGCGTGTCTCGCCAGCCTTCGCCACCATCGGCGACCGCGGCGTACTCGTCGGTGATGTTGAGCCCACCGGTGAAGCCCACCTCGCCGTCGACGACGAGCGACTTGCGATGGTTGCGGCGCATGAGCCGCGAGACGACCTTCTTGAGGCCCGAGGCGAAGCGCAGCGGCAGAAACGCGTGCACCTTGACGCCCGACCGGGTGAGCGCGGCGAGCGACTCCTCGGACACCGACGAGCCCCACGCGTCGAACAGCAACAGCACCTCGACGCCTGCCTTCGCGCGTTCACACAGCGCCGCGATGAAACGTCTGCCCGTGCCGTCGTCGCGAAGAATGTACGTCTCGAGGGTGATGGTCGACTGCGCGGCTTCGATGGCCGAGAGCATCGCCGGGTACGCCTGGTACCCGTCGCGCAACAACGAGACGCGGTTGGGCCCCAGCAGCACCTCGGCGTAGGGCTCGCGGCCCTCGAGCAGCGGAGACCGTCTGGCCAGCGCGGGGTTCATCGATGGCTAGCGGCGGACGGTGACGGTGACGCGGCCCGTGGTCGCCGGCTGGGTCGCGTCGACCCAGAGGTAATAGGTGTCGGGCGAGAGCGTGGCGGTGAACGTCGCGGGCTGGTTCAGGCCCGGCGCCACCACGCACTGCTCGGCCGTCATCGCGTCGCAGCTCGCCTTGCGCAGGTAGATGACGGGCACGCCGCCGCTGCCGGCCTCTGGCGTCGCGGTGAATGTGTACGTGGCCGCCGTGAGTACCGAGAAGCGGAAGACCTGATCGGGGCTGCCCGAGCCGCCGCACGTCGCCTGGGCGTCGTCGTTGCCGAGGCTGGTGTCGACGAGCTGGCTCACCTCGGCGCCGGCCGCCGGCAGGGTGAGGTCTCTGGGCAGCGCGCAGGTGTCGTTCGAGGGCGCGATCGACGCGGCCGAGACCGTCGACGTCAGCTCGATGCGGCCCATGGTGACGGGCCCCGGCGTCTCGACGACGAGCGTGTAGTCACCCGCGGGCAGCCGGCGGGCGATGAGGCGGCCGGTCGTCGTGCCGGCGGCGGTGCAGCTGCGCTCGGTGAGCGCGCGGCAGTCGCCCGAGCGCAGCGCGAGCACGGGCTGCTGCGGCGCGGTGCCCGTCGCGTTGATGACGACGTCGGAGCTCTCGCTCAGCGTGAACTTGTAGAAGAGATCGGGGCTGCGCGCGGTGAGGTTGCACGACAGCTGCGTGTCGTCGTCGGCGTCGACGAGATCGACCCGCGTGGTGCCTCCGTCGAGCGGCAGCGGTTGGGCCTGCAGGCACGTCTCGTTGGTCGAGCCTGTCGGCGGCAGCACCTCGACGCGCGCAAGGGTGGGGCCCGAGCCCGAGCGGTCGTAGCCCTGCAGCACCACCGTGTACGTGCCGGGCTGCAGACGGCGCGCACGGAAGATGCCCTGAAGCCCGCCGCTGTCGACGCACGCGAGATCGACGTCGGTGGTGCACTGCGCGCGCAGGGCGGCGACTGGCTGGGCTCCACCCGGGCCGGCGGCGACGCTCACCCGAACGTCAGACGCCGTGCCGAGGGTGAGGCCGAACATGACGTCGGTTCCGCCGGCGTCGGGAGCGCAGGCCGTGCTGACGTTGCGCGCCTTGTTCGCCAGGTTCACGTCGACGTCGAACGTCTTGGGCCCGCAGGCGATGGCGACGGGGGCGCTCGCGCACGTGTCTGCCGGCTCGATGACGCCCGCGTCGCTCGGGTCGGCGACGCAGAGGTTGTTCGTGCAGACGGGCGTGGGGCACGCGCACTGCGCCGAGGTGAGGCACTGCACGCAGCGGCCCGTGGTGGGGTCGCAGAGCGTCGCGCCGGTGCAGCCGGGGTTGCAGGCAAGCCCGCCGTCGGTCGCCGTGCCGCCGCCCGAACCTGCGTCGTAGCCGACGGGCAGCTCACACACGCCGCTGGTGGGGTTGCAGGTCTTCGGGCTCTCGCACTTCACCTTCGCGCACGGGGGATTCGTTGGGCCACACGCCTGGGCCAGCACGCCAGTCACCAGCGCGGCACCGAGAGCGATGAAGGCAAGACGTCGGGAGAACATGGCGCGGCACCTTATCGGGTTTTCCTGCGGGGCCGATGGCAACCAGCGGGCAGGAGAGTGATTCCCAGCGTCAGCAAAGGCCATGCGCGACCAGCCGCGCGAACGAGCCGTTGGCCTGCATCAGCGTGCTCCACGTGCCCTGCTCGACGACGCGCCCCTGCTCCATCACGACGATGCGATCGGCGCTGCGCACGGTGGCGAGGCGATGCGCGATGACCAGCACCGCGCGGTTCGTCATCAGCTCCGCCAGGCCCGCCTGCACCTCCTGCTCGGTGCCGGCGTCGAGGGCGCTCGTCGGCTCGTCGAGCAGCAACAGGCTTGGCGCCTTGAGGAACGCGCGCGCGATGGCGAGGCGTTGTCGCTGGCCTCCAGACAAGGTCGCGCCACGCTCGCCGATGGGCTCGTCGAGGCCTCGGGGCAACGCCTTCACGAAGCTGGTCGCGTGCGCGCGCTCCAGGGCCGCCCAGAGCTCGGCGTCGCTCGCGCCTTCTTTCGCCAACCACAGGTTCTCGCGCACCGTGCCCGACAGCAGCACCGGCTCTTGCGGTACCCACGCGAGGTGATCACGAATCGAGCGGCGCGAGCGTTGCTTCACGTCGGCACCGTTCCACGTCAGCGTGCCCGACGAGGCCGTCGAGAAGCCGAGCAGCAACGAGAACACCGTCGACTTGCCGGCCCCCGACGCGCCGACCAGCGCGACGTGTTCACCGGCCTTCACCGAGAAGGTCACGCCGGCGAGCGCCTCACGGCCGTCGCCGTACGAGAAGCGCAGCTCGTTCAGCTCGAGCGACTCGAGCGCCGTCACCTGCTCGGAGCGCTCCGGCTCGACGGCCGCGTCGAGCACCTCGAACAGCCGCTCGGCGGCGCCGAGGCCCACGAGCACCTGCGAGAAGTTGCCCGAGAGGCTCTTCACCGGCTGGTACATGAGCAGCGCCGCCGCGAGGAACGAGACGAGGTGCCCTGCGAGCGCGGGCTCGAGCGCGACCTGCTTCGCGCCGAAGACGAGCGCGACCGCGACGCCGACGATGCCGAGGAACTCCGTGGTGGGCGTGAAGGCGCCACGAATGAAGAGGGAGCGCTTCATCACCTCGAGGTAGCGGCCCTGCTCCGCGTCGAAGGCCGCGAGCGCCGCGGGCTCGGTTCGGTACGCCTGCACGATGGGCAGCGCCTGCAGGTGTTCCGAGGCGAGCTGCGTCAACGCGCCGAGCGAGGCCTGGCCCCTGGTCGCGGCCTTGCGCGCGCTCTTCGCGAAGCGGCTCACCGGCAACACCATTCCCGGAATCACGAGGAAGGTGAGGAGGAACAGCCGGCCATCGATGCTCGCGCACACGCCCAGCAGCGCGAGCGTCTGCAGCGTGTCTTTGAGCCACGACGACAATGACGTGCCGACCGCGAACTCGACCTGCGCGACGTCGGCCGTGAAGCGCGAGAGCAGCTCGCCCGAGTGCCGCTTCTCGAACCACGCGGGCGGCAACGAGAGCACCCGGTCGTAGAGGGCCTTGCGCAACGCTGCGAGCCCGTTCTGGGCCACGGTCGACATCAGGCCCGAGTGCGCCCAGGTCGACAGCGCCTTCACCACCGCCATCGTCACGACGGCGAACGGCAGCTTCACCGCGAGGTCGGCCGGCTGAAAGGTGACGCCAAGCAGGGTGATGTCTCCGCCCTTGAGCACCGCCTCGAGCAGCGGGCCCAGCAGCCGCGCCCAGGCGGCGGTGGCGATCGCGGCGACGACTCCGGCGAGCGTGGCGAGCGCGATCTGCCCGCTCCACGGGCGCACGAAGCCCACCAGCCGCCACCACGACGCCAGCGCTGAACGAATGGGCGGTTTCTTCACCTGGTCGAATACCCGTCACCCGTCGATTGCCCGGGAGAAGACCTGCGTTATATGCGCCGCCATGCCGGCTGGCTCGAAGCGCGACTACTACGAAGTGCTGAACGTCGACCGCAATGCGGACGCCGATGCTCTGAAGAAGGCCTTTCGCAAGCTGGCCATGGAGTTCCACCCCGACCGGAACCCCGGCGACAAGAACGCCGAAGAGAAGTTCAAGGAGATCTCCGAGGCGTACGAGGTGCTGTCAGACCCCGACAAACGGGCGCGCTTCGATCGGTTCGGCCACGCGGGCATGGGCGGGTTCCAGCCGGGCGAGGGCTTCGGCGGCGCCAACATCAACGACATCTTCGGAGAGATCTTCGGCGAGTTCTTCGGCGGCGGGCGCCAGCGGCGGCAGCGCAACCGCGGCGCCGACCTTCGCTACAACCTCGAGCTCTCGTTCGAAGAGGCGGCCTTCGGCGCCGAGGTGACGGTGAAGCTGCCGCGCCCCAAGCGCTGCGAGCCCTGTGAAGGCACCGGCAGCAAGTCGAAGCAGATGCGCACCTGCCCGACGTGCGGTGGCGCCGGAGAAGTGCGCTTCACGCAGGGCTTCTTCGCGGTCGCGCGCACGTGCAGCCAGTGCTCGGGCTCGGGGCAGGTCGTCGCTGATCCCTGCAAGAGCTGCGGCGGCACCGGCAAGCTCGACGCGACGAGCGAGCTGACGGTCAAGATTCCGCCTGGCGTCGACACCGGCACCCGCGTTCGGCTCGCGGGCGAAGGCGAGGTCGGCGAGCAGGGCGGGCCACCGGGAGACTTGTACGTCGTCGTGCACGTGAAGGAGCACGCGCTCTTCCACCGCGAAGACCAGGACGTGTTCGTGGTCGTGCCGGTGAGCTTCGTGCAGGCCGCCCTCGGCGCGCAGATCGACGTGCCCACGCTCGATGGCGTCGTGAAGATGAAGGTGCCCGAGGGCACGCAGACCGACAAGGTGTTCCGCCTCAAGGGCAAGGGCATTCCCAGCCTGCACGGCGGCGGGCGCGGCGATCAGCACGTGAAGGTCGTGGTCGAGACGCCGACGAACCTGTCGAGCAAGCAGCGCAAGCTGCTCGAAGACTTCGCTGCCCTTGATTCGGATGAAGCCCACCCGCAGTCGAAGAGCTTCTTCGCCAAGGTGAAGGAGCTGTTCGGCGGCGCGAAGGGCTGACGCGCGTTCGCAGCGGTTTTTTCCAGTGAGCGCAGGCCGGTTTGCTTTTTGTGACCCGCCGACGCGACTGGTACAAGGAGGCGCTTTCACTCGCCTCCTTCGATGAGCCCGATGCCCCATTGCGCAGCTCGAACTGACGAGGCCCTCCGCCATGGCTGAGCTGGTGAAGGGCACCATCGTCGCGCACATCTACGAGGTCGAGTCACCGCTGGGGTCGGGTGGGTTCGGCGCGACGTACCTCGCGCGCAACACGACGCTCAAAGGCGGGCAGGTCGTCGTCAAGCAGGTCGCCTCGGAAGATCAGGGTGAAGAAGAGGCGCAGGTGCTGGTCGGGCTGCAGAGCGCCAACGTCGTGCGGGTGCTGGCCTTCGACGAGAAGCACCGCGCCATCGTCATGGAGCGCGCGAGCGGCGAGCCGCTGGCCGATCTGCTGCCGAAGCTGAGCCTCGTCGAGTCGGTGCGCATCGCGCGTGAGGTGGCGGTGGCCTTGAGCGAGCTCGAGGCGCGAGAGCTGGTGCACCGCGACGTGAAGCCCGAGAACGTGATGGTGACGTTGCGCGGCGCCGATGGCCGGCTCTCGGTGAAGCTGATCGACTTCGGCATCGCGCTGAAGGCGGGCAAGCCGCTCAAGGGCGACCCGGTCGGCAGCCCGCTGTATTGCCCCGCTGAGCAGCACGAGCGCCACATCGCCCCGCACCCCGCCGACGACGTCTACGCGCTGGGGGGCGTGCTCTTTCACATGGTGACGGGCCAGGCGCCCTACGTTCCGCCGAGGCTGTCGGCCGAGCAGCGCACCGAGTTCCTCCATGGCATCGGCTACGACCCCGCCATGGCCGACTCGGCGATTCTCGAGGCGCTGCAGCTTCGGGTGATGCACCAGTCGGCGCCGGTGCCGACCATCTTCGAGTTTCTCGACGAGGCGCAGCAGGCGGCCGTCGACCCCGAGCTGCTGCACACGCTCGACGAGCTGCTGCAGCGCATGTTGGGCAAACAGCGTCAGGGGCGGCCGAGGGCGCGAGAGATCGAGCACGTGCTGGAGCGCCTCGACGGCCGGTTCTCGAGCGGCGCGACGCAGGTCGGCTTCAAGATGCGGTCGCAGTCGCTGCCCACCTCGACGCTGGTGCTGCCGAAACGAATCGCGCCGAAGGCGACGAACGTCACGCCCGACGGTTCACTTCCGCCTTCTGCCGTGCCGACCGCGCAGCTCGCGCAGCAGCTCAAGCCGAAGGTGCCGCTGACGGCCGTGCTGGGCATCGCCGCGCTGATGGTGGGTGCGGCCCTGGTGTTCGTGTTCTGGCCGGCTCCCGCGACACCGGTCGAACCAAAGCCCGTCGTGGCGCCGCCGCCCGACAAAGTGGCCGAGCCGTCGCTCGACGCCGGCGTCGCCGCTGTGGTGGTGGTGGCCGTGACGGTCGACGCGGGGCCCGAGCCCGAAGACCTCAGCGGCATCACGAAGTCGCCGGCGAAGCCCACCGTCAAACCAGCCATCGCTGCGATCGTGTGCGACGACCGATGGAAGCGCGCGTCGGAGGTCGAGCTCGCAGCGCTCAGCCGCGACGTGGCCAAGAAAGACGACGACGCGTTGTGGGTGAAGTACCAGGCTGACGAAGAGCGCGTCATGAAGAAGATGCTGACGGCGCAGTCGGCCGCGGGGTGTGCCGCGGCGAACGATGCGCTCGATCAGCTCCAGCGAAAGTACGGTCAGTGAGGAACGACATGCGTGGCTTCGTGGTGGGGTCGTGTCTGCTGTCGGCGGTCGCGGTGGCGCAGCCCAACGCGCCGACGGTCGCGCCGTATCCCCTCGAGGTGCTCGCGCGCGGGGTCGACGGCGCGAAGGTCGAGGAGCTGCAGGCGGTCAGCGCGCGGTTGCTGGTGACGGCTGGCGTGACGGTGCAGCCGAAGCTGACGATGAAGGCCGCGGTGGAGCGCCTCAAGCGCCAGGACTGCGCGACCGAAGACGACTGCTTGCGGCAGCTCGCGATTCTCGCGAACGCGCTCTACGGCTTGTACTCGAGCGTCGAAGCGACCCCGAAGAGCGTGACGGTCTCGGGCCGCGTGGTGCGTGACGACGGCAAGCGCGTCGCCGGCCCCGAGAAGGTGGTCGAAGATCGCAAGCCCGGAGAGCCCGTCGACGTGGTGGCGAAGCGCGCGCTGCCGAAGCTGTTCGCGGCGTTGAAGGTGGGGGCGCTGCCCTCGGTGCGTGAGTCGGCCGTTCCCGTGAAGCCCGTCGAGCCAGTGAAGCCTCCCGAGGTGACGGTCGTCGACGCCGGAGTTTCAGACGCGGGCATCACCGAGCTCCCGCCGCCACCTCCGCCGCCTGCACTCGAGTCTCCGTTGAAGCCGGTGGGCGTGGTGGCTGCGATCTCAGGTGGCGCGCTGTTGGTCGGCGGCAGCGCGTTGGTGCTCGTCGGGCGCGGCCAGGCAGCGACCGTGCTGGGGGCCGATGGTGCGTTCAAGGCCGGCGGCACGGCTGATGACGCGACCAAAGCGCGGTCGGCGACGACGATGCAGACGGTCGGCGCGACCCTGGCGGTGGTCGGGGTTGCGGCAGGCGCGGCGGGGCTGGTCATGATGCTGATGGCGCCGGCCGAGCCTTCGAAGACGACGATGCTCGTGGCTCCGGTGCCGGGTGGAGCCGCTGTGATGCTGACGGGGGAGTTGCCATGAAGCGGCTGATGGTGGCGGTTGCGCTGATGTCGGTGACCGGCTGTCTGTGCGCGAAGGAGTGCTCGAAGTCCGAAGACTGCCCGACGGGTCAGATCTGTGGCTCGCAGGGCCTGTGTGAGGCCCCTGGCGGAACCGGAGGCGGGACGTCGGGTGGAACCGGCGGTTCGACCGCTGGAGGTGCGAGCGGCGGCACGATGGGCGGAGGCACCGCGGGTGGCGGGACGATGGCCGGCGGCGTCGGGGGCGGCATGGGTGGCGGCGCCGCGTCGCCTTGTTCGCCCGTCTGTGGCGAGTGGCAGGTGTGCGACACCACGGGCACGGCTCCTGCGTGTGGCAACACCGACATTCAGGTGAGCGATCCGACGCCGGGGTTCGTCACTGAGACGGGCGTGATGTTGAGGGTCGCCGCGGCGCTGACCTACGACGGCGGCGTCATTCGTCGGAACATTCCCGTCTCGGGGGCGGGGTTGACCGGCGTGATGGTGCCGAGCAACGGCATGATCAACATCCCCACGCCTGCGGCAGCAGGGTTCTGGGCGCTGCAGCTCGGCTGGGACGGAGGCCGGATCGTCGAGCGGCAGGTCGAGGTCAGAGGCTGCAACGGCGTCTCGTGCGGGGAGTGGCAGTCGTGCACCGGCACGGTCGATGGTGGGCGCTGCGCCGACGGCGTCGAGTCGATCGTGTGGTCGGCCCCCGACGCAGGGGTGCTCGGGCCAGCTGTCACCGTGCCGGCCGTCGTGACCGTGACGATGTTCGACGGCGGCGTGTTCGCAGGGGCAGTCCCCGTGGCGGGGGCTGTCAGCGCCTCGCTGACCGGCGCGACCAATCTGAAGCAGGGCATGCTCACGACGCCGACGGCGAACGGCCCCTTCACTGTGACGGCCGGCTGGGACGGCGGCCCGACGGCGCCGCTGACCGCCAGGGTCGACGCCCAGGGGCCGGGCTTGACGCTGGTGGTGGAGGACGCGCCGGCGCGGCTGACTCAGGAGCTCGACCCTGTCTCTGGCGTGGTGCTCAGTCAGTACAAGAAAGACGAGACGGCCTTCGTGCGAGTCGAGGCGAACGAAGACGCCAACTTCGCGGCCGCCATGGTTTCGCCCGCGGCGACGCCCGTCGCAGGGAGTCAGTGCACTGGGTGCATGAACAGCGCGAGGTGTCAGTGCTTCTCGGTCAATCTCGAGCCGCTCCCGCTCAATGCTCTTCGCGGAACGCTCGGTCTGTCGGTCAGCAACGTGAGAGACGTTTTCGGAAACCTCTCGCAGACTGCTGACGGCGGCATTCAGGTCACCCGGTGGAAGTGGAACACGACGCTCCCAGATGGTTTCTCGGCCCGCGCCGCACCTGCGCTCGACTCGAAGGGTCGTCTGTACGTGGGAACGATCGACGCCAACAACAACAACAACGGCAACGTGTACCAGATTGGCCGGCAGGGCCAGGTGGCGCTTTTCGTGAGCGGTGCGGCCGTTCAGAGCATTGCGATCGCCGACAGCGTGATGGGCTCCGCAGGCGCGCGGCAAGAGATCGTCTACATTGCCAGCAACACGTCCGTGGGCGGCAACCTGCACGGACGCCTTCTCGATGGCGGGGTCCCCAGCGGTTCTGGCGCGAGTGGGTGTTACAATTCGTTCGGCCTCGCGAAGACGTACACCGCTGTCGCCTTGTTCGACGCAGGCCTCGCGGTGGGCGGAATGGAAGTCGGCGCGGCGGGCATGTTCGAGCCCAATGGTGGAACGGGCGTCGGCGGTGCGCTCTGCGGCTATCGACCCTTCAACGGGCCGTCGCAGTTGACCGAAGCGACGACGACCGACTGGGTCGCACCTGCGGTTCCAAATCCCTCCAATTCGGCGACGAACATGGTGGCTGTCGACGAGAGCATCTATCTGCTCCAGACGAATCGGGAGCTGCGACGGTTCGTGTGGAACGCTGCCTTCTCGAGTCCGGCGGTCGGGGGCGCAATCGCTACTTCTGGCACTCCCGTTTCGCTGGCCGCGTCGCAGGACAGGCTCTTCGCCACCGTCAGCAGCGCCGCGGTTCCTTTCGTCAGCATGAGCAAGACAGGGGCAGAGCAAGTCGGCTTCGGGGGAATCTCATTCGCGGCGTCAGGACCTGTGGTGCTGGGCCCATCGACCTCGATGTCAGTGCCCGCACCCGCGCTGGCCTACGCGTCGACGACCGCCTCGACCGGCGCCTTCCTTCAGTCGGTGCGCACCTCGCTGACGACGAATACGGTCCCTCAAGACGCAGGTGTCATCGACTTTGCACCGACCGGCGCCGTCGAAGCCGCGGTCGTCCTTGGAAGCCCGCGTGGAGGGGCCACGCCGAGCGGTGACGTGCTGCTCTATGCGATGCGCCGAGGCGGCACGCTTCAGGTCGTGTCGGTCGACGGCACTGGTGCCGCGACGCCAGGGTGGACCGGCAGTCTGTTCACCTCGGGCAATCCATCGTTCTTCGCGTCACCAACCCTCGACTGCAGTCGAGATGCGTCGGGCGCGGGGCGGAGCGGGTCAGGCACCTTCTACGCCGTGACGAGCGATGGCCGTGTCGCCGCGGTCATTGTCGACTCGCCGAAGCTGGCCACCAATGCGCCCTGGCCCAAGTGGCAGCGCACCGCTGGCAATGCGGGGAATCCCGGGTTTCCGCTCAACCCCGGCTGTCCGTGACCTGGCGTTTCAAACGCGCGCGAAGGGCGTATTGATACGGCATGGCCGTCGTCCGTCCTGCTGCGGTTGCTGGCGCGTTCTACCCGGCTGATCCGTCCGTCCTCGGTCGCACGATCGACACACTCCTGAGTTCGGCGACGCCAGCCTCGAAGGCTCGTGGGTACATCGTTCCGCACGCCGGGCTCCAGTACTCCGGGCCCATCGCGGCGACGGCGTATGCCTCCATCGCGCGGCTCGACCCGCTCCCGACGCGCGTGCTCCTGCTCGGCCCGTCTCACCACGTCGGCTTCACGGGGCTCGCGCTGCCGGGCGCAGATGCCTTCGAGACACCGCTGGGCGCCATCACGCTCGACGTCGAAGCGATGAACGACCTCGAGACGCTGCCCTTCGTTCGCCACCTGCCTCGCGCGCACGCCAGGGAGCACTGCCTCGAGGTGCAGCTGCCGTTTCTTCAGCGAGTGCTGCCGCGCTTCACCCTCGTTCCCCTCGTCGTCGGTGACGCCACGCCCGCCGAGGTCGCGACCGTCATCGATCGGCTCTGGACCACGAGCACGCTGGTCCTCGTCAGCTCCGATCTCTCGCACTTCCTCTCCTCGGCCGAAGCGAAGGCGCTCGACGCCCGCACCGCGAAGCGCATCGAGGCCCTCGACTCGACCATCGATGGAGACGACGCCTGCGGTTGCCGCGGCATCAACGGCCTGCTCGAGCTCGCGCACCAGAAGCACCTGCGACTCGACGTCCTCGACCTGCGCAACTCCGGCGACACGGCTGGCGATCGCGCTCGCGTCGTCGGCTACGGCGCCTTCTCCATCGAGGAGCCTTCATGAACCGCTCCGACATGCTGCTGTACCTCGCCCGCGCCACCCTCGAGCACCACTTCGGCGGCCCGAAGCCCGAACAGCCCGCCAACACCGCCTGGCTCGACGAGAAGCGCGCGGTCTTCGTCACCCTCAAGAAGCACGGCGAGCTGCGCGGCTGCGTCGGCCAGCTCACGCCGAGGCTCTCGCTCTTCGACGCCGTGCAAGACGCTGCGCGCGCGGCCGCCTTTCGTGACACGCGCTTCTCACCCGTCTCCGAAGACGAGCTGCCCGAGCTGCATCTCGAGATCTCCGTGCTCTCGCCGCTCGAGCCGGTCGACGTGCACACCGAGCAGCAGACGCTCGACGCACTTCGCGTCGGTGTCGACGGCATCGTGCTGACCTCGGGCACCCGCAGCGCCGTCTTCATTCCCGAGATGTGGAAGGAGCTGCCCGACCCGAAGGAGTTCCTCTGGTACCTGCGCCGCAAGGCGCGCCTGCCCACCGACTCCTGGCCCCAAGACATGAAGGTCGAGCGCTTCACGGCCGAACTCTACGAAGAGCCACAGCGACGATGAGCTCGCCCGCGCGCTGGTGGCATCGCCTCGATGACGGCCGCCTGCAGTGCGATCTCTGCCCGCGCGACTGCCGGCTCGCCGACGGGCAACGCGGCTTCTGCTTCGTGCGCGCGCGCGAAGGCGAACAGCTGGTGCTCACCACCGCCGGGCGCTCCTCTGGGTTCTGCCTCGACCCCATCGAGAAGAAGCCGCTCAATCACTTCTACCCGGGCTCGAGCGTGCTCTCCTTCGGCACCGCCGGCTGCAACCTCGGCTGCCGGTTCTGCCAGAACTGGGACATCTCGAAGGCCCGCTCTGACGACGCGCTCCAGGACGAAGCGAGCCCCGAGCGCATCGCCGAACGAGCGAAGGCGCTGGGCGCGAAGAGCGTCGCGTTCACGTACAACGACCCCGTCATCTTCGCGGAGTACGCGATGGACGTGGCCGACGCCTGCCACGCGCTCGGCGTTCGCACGGTGGCCGTCACCGCCGGCTTCATGCACGCGGCGCCGCGGCGCGACTTCTATTCGACCATCGACGCCGCCAACGTCGACCTGAAGGCCTTCACCGAAGACTTCTACGAGAAGCAGACGCTCAGCCAGCTCGCGCCGGTGCTCGAGACGCTCGAGTACCTGGTGAAAGAGACCCGCGTGTGGGTCGAGGTCACCACGCTGCTCATCCCCACGCTCAACGACTCCGAGGCCGAGGTCGCGCAGCTCTCGGAGTGGATGGTCTCGCACCTCGGCCCTGACGTGCCGCTGCACTTCTCGGCGTACCACCCCGACTTCAAGCTGAACCACCTGCCTCCCACGCCGCGCACCACCCTCGAGCGCGCGCGCCGTCAGGCGATGCAGGCCGGCTTGCGCTACGTGTACACGGGCAACGTGCACGACGCCGAAGGCGACACCACCTTCTGCCCGACGTGCCGCACCCCCGTGATCGAGCGCGACTGGTACGAGGTGAACGCGTTTCGGCTGAAGAACGGTCGCTGCCCGAGCTGCGAGACCGCCATCGCCGGCCACTTCGACGCGACGGCCGGTGCCTTCGGCAGACGCCGTGTGCCCGTGCGCCTCGCTCCCACCTGACGCTCGCGCAGGTCTTGCGCTGATCAGCATCACGCCTCGCCAGTGCGAGGTGGCATGTCGACTGCACCGGCAGGCTCCGTCTTCGAGAGGAGTCTTCCGTGTGCCTTGGCCTTCCCATGCGTGTGGTGTCGGGCGATGACCTGATGGCGGTCGTCGAGCGGGAAGGGGAGCGACGGACGGTGAAGATGCTCCTCGTCGGTGCCCAGCCCGAGGGCACGGCGGTGCTCGTGCATCTCGGCTCGGCGGTGCGGGTGCTCGACGAAGACGAAGCGCAGGCCATCGACGAGGCCATCGCGAGCATCACCGGAGCGACGCCATGAGAGAGACCACGCACGTCGTCGACGCGCTGCTCGCGGCCTATCGCACCATCGCGCTCGAGATGGCTGAGCTGCCCATCGTGAACTCGCGGCTCGCGGTCGACGCCGTGGCCTTCCGCGAGTGGAGCGGTGGGCACGCCGGCATCGTGGTGACGCCCTGGTTCATGAACGTCGTCATCGTGCCGCCCGAGGGGAGCGCGAGGGTCGAGCCCGGCACGCGGGTGGCCCGTCAGTTTCCCGCGGGGCAGTTCGAGTTCGTCACCAGCGTGCTCGACGGCGTCGGGCCCATCGAGGGCTGCTCGCTCTTCTCGCCGATGGGGCAGTTCCGCGACATGGCGCACGCGCTCGAGGTGGCTCGTGAAGCGGCCACAGCGCTCTTCACGGCGCCCGCCGTCACCACACCTGCTGCCCCCGCTGCAGAGGCCCCGCCTGCCAAAGCCGATTCGGCTCCTTCGCGGCGAGACCTGTTCCGTCGCGCCTTCTCCATCGGGTGACTCGTGGCTGGTGAAGGCCGCATCGACGTCACGATTGAGCTCGTCGATCGCCGCATCTCGGGCGTGTCGGTCGCTTCGTCACGGCCGCTCGGGGTGTGGAAGGCCCTGGAGCACCGCGCGGTCGACGAGGCGCTCACGCTCGCGCCGTTGATGTCGTCGATCTGCTCGACGGCGCACGGTGTGGCCGGGCTGCGGGCGTGCGAAGACGCGCTGGGCGTCGAGATCGATGGCGCCGAAGTGGCGGCCCGTGAAGCGCTCGTGGCCGCCGAGGTGCTGCAGAATCACCTCTGGTTCTGGCTGCTGACGGCGCCCGAGTTGATGGGCGAGCCACCTCGCATGACCGAGCTTCGGCAGGTGCGCGCGCAGCTCTCAGAGGTGCTCTCCGCGATGGGCGTGAAGGGCGGGTGGGTTCGGCTGGGCGGCGCGAGACGAACGCCCGACGACGCGCGGCTCGAGCGCTCGCTCGCCATGCTCGACACCGCCCTCGCCTCGCTCGGAGTCGCCGCCGCGGCGCCGCCCTTCTTCGAGCACCTCACGCGCATCACCGGGCCCATCGGCGCCGTGTTTCGCACCGTGCTCAACGCGCCCGTGGCGATGGCCGGCGTCACCGCGGTGCTCGACTCCAGCTACGACGCACGCGCTGTGGCGGCTGCGCTGCGAGCGGCCCCCGGCTTCGCGGCCCGCCCCGGCCCCATGGAGCTGGGCCCGCTCGTCACCGCACGCCAGCACCCCCTCGTGCGCGAGGCCACCCGCTGTCTGGGCCACGGCGTGGGCGCGAGGCTCGTCGCCCGGTACGTCGAGACTTGCGCGGCGGCAGAGTCGCTCCACCATTTCGCGCAGAATCTGCAGGCCGGCGGGCTGAGGAGCGTGACTCCCAATGCGCGCGGTCAAGGGTTCGGGGTGGCCAGCACCTCCCGAGGCCCCGTTCTGCACGCGGTCGAGGTTGAGCAAGGTCAGATCGTTGCGTGGCGGGTGGTGGCGCCGACGGAGTGGACGTTTCACCCGGAAGGCGCGGTGCGTGAGGCGCTCTTGGGGCTGACGGCACCCGACGTGCACCTGGCGGTGTTGTGGGCGCGGTGGGTGGTGGCGACGTTGGACCCCTGCGTCGAGTGCGGCGTGCTCGTTCGGGAGACGTGAGATGCACGAGGTGGCGCTGGCCCAGAGCATCGTCGACATCGTCCGCGAGCAGGCGCGGGCGAACCACGCCGACTGTGTGAAGGCCGTCTTCCTTCGTATCGGGGCGCTCGCGAACGTCGAGCCAGAGGCGTTGTCGTTCGGGTTCGAGTCGGCGGCGCGCGGCACCATCGCCGAGGGCGCGTCGCTGCAGATCGAACGCACGCCCGGCTCGGCGTTCTGCGCAGGCTGTGGCGCCGACGTGCAGGTCGAGTCGCGCGTCGCGTTGTGCCCGTCGTGCGGCAGCGCCCAGTTGCTCATCACCGGCGGCGAAGAGTTCAGGGTCACCGAGCTGGAGGTGTCGTGATGTGTGGAACTTGCGGGTGTGGGGACAAAGCGAGCATCTCGGTCGAAGGTGAAGGCGAGCACGTGCACGTGCTGGCCGACGGAAGCGTGGTTCAGCATCGCCATGGCGATCACCCGCACGCCCACGCGAGCGACGAGCACGAGCACCTGCTGCCCGACGGGCGCGTGATTCGGCACGCCCACGCGGGTGGTGGCGAGCCCCACGGAGCCCACGGGGTGATGACGGCGCACGACCACACGCCGCCGCATCAGCACGGCCTGCACGACACCGAGGTACGCCGCATCGCCGTCGAGCAGGACGTGATGGCGAAGAACGATCGCGCCGCCGAGCTCAACCGCGTGCGCTTCGCGGCCGAGAACACCTTCGTCGTGAACCTCATGTCGAGCCCGGGCAGCGGCAAGACGACGCTCCTGGTGCGCACGCTCGAGGCGCTCAAAGGCCGCGGGCAGAAGCTCGCCGTCATCGAAGGTGATCAGCAGACGAACCTCGACGCCGATCGCATTCGCGCGACCGGTGTTCCCGCGGTGCAGGTGAACACGGGCAAGGGCTGCCACCTCGACGCCGAGATGATTCTGCGCGCGCTCGCGAAGCAGCCGGCGCCGGTGGGCGGCACGCTCTTCATCGAGAACGTCGGCAACCTCGTGTGCCCCGCGGGGTTCGATCTCGGTGAAGGCAAGAAGGTCGTCATCGCTTCGGTGACCGAAGGCGAAGAGAAGCCGCTCAAGTACCCCGACATGTTCGCGGTCGCCGACCTCGTGCTGGTGAACAAGATCGATCTCGTCGACGCGCTGGGCTTCGACGTGCCTGCGCTCGAGAAGAACGTGAAGCGGGTGAACCCGAAGGCGACGGTGCTGCAGGTCTCGGCGCGCACCGGCGCCGGCTTCGACGCGTGGCTGGCCTGGCTCGAGGCCTCGTCGCGGCAGCCGGCCCTGGTGAAGACGTCGCCCACGAAAGAGGCGCGGCCGGCATGAGCGTGCTCCCCTCCACGAGGCTTCGCATTCGCGTGCGCGGGCTCGTGCAGGGCGTCGGCTTTCGTCCCTTCGTCTACCGGCTCGCGATGGAGCAGGGGCTCTCGGGCTGGGTGCGCAACGACGAGCAGGGCGTGGTGATGGAGGTGCAGGGCTCCACCGCCACGGTGCTGCCAACGCTGCTCAAGACCCAGGCGCCGCCGCTCGCGCGCATCGACGCGGTCGAGGTCGAGCCCCAGGCGCTGCGTGACGAGCATGGCTTCGTCATCGATGCCTCGCAGCACGACGGCAGGGCCTCGGCGGCGATCGGCCCTGACGCGGGCCTCTGCTCGGCCTGCATCGCCGAGATCTGCGACCCGCGAGAGCGCCGCTTCCGCTACCCCTTCACGACCTGCACCCACTGCGGGCCGCGCTACACCATCACGCGCGCGCTGCCCTACGACCGCCCGCAGACGTCGATGGCGTCGTTCCCCCTCTGTGCCGACTGCGCGAAGGAGTACGGCGACCCGAACGACCGCCGGTTTCACGCCCAGCCGCTCGCGTGCCCCGCCTGCGGGCCGAAGCTGTCGATGCCGCTGGCTGACATCGTCGCTGCGCTTCGGCGCGGGGCCATCGTCGCGCTCAAGGGCCTCGGTGGTTTTCAGCTGCTGTGCGACGCGCGCAACGTCGACGCCGTGAAGGCGCTGCGGGAGCGCAAGCAGCGCGACGCCAAGCCCTTCGCCGTGATGGTCTCGTCGCTCTCGTCCGCGCGCGAGATCGTCGAGCTGCCAGTGGCCGAAGCGTCGCTCGTCTCGTCGTGGCAGCGGCCGATCGTGCTGGCCCGCAAACGGCTCGACACCGGGCTCGCCGAGGCGGTCGCGCCCGAGCTCGCGTGGCTCGGCGTGATGTTGCCCACCTCGCCGCTGCATCTGCTGCTCTTTCACGAGGCCGCGGGTCGGCCGACGGGCACCGCGTGGCTCGAGCAGCCGCTCGACTTCTGTCTCGTCACCACCTCGGCGAACCCGGGAGGCGAGCCGCTGGTGATCACCGACGACGAAGCGCTGCGGCGGCTGCGCGACATCGCCGACGTGATGGTGACGCACGATCGCGAGATTCTCGTGCGCACCGACGACTCGGTGGCCCGCGTCATCGACGGTGCGCCGACGCTGCTGCGACGTGCGCGTGGCTACGTGCCCGGGCCGGTGGCCTTGCCGCGAACGACCGCGCCCGTGCTCGCCCTCGGAGCCCACCTCAAGACGACGGCCTGCCTCACGCGCGGGCGTGAAGCGTTCGTCTCGCAGCACATCGGTGATCTCGACGACGCCGCGACCTATCGCTTCCTCGAAGAGACGATCGCGCACCTGACGAAGACCCTCGAGGTCGAGCCGCAGGTGGTCGCGCACGACCTTCACCCCGACTTCCTGTCGACGCGGCTCGCTCAGTCGCTGGGGCTGCCCGCGGTCGCAGTGCAGCATCACCACGCGCACGTCGCGGCGGTGCTCGCGGAACACGGTCGTACTGCGCCGACGCTGGGCCTCGCGCTCGACGGCTTCGGGCTGGGCGCCGACGGCGGCTCGTGGGGCGGAGAGCTGTTGCTGCTCAACGGCGCGCGCTTCACCCGGGTCGGGCACCTCTCGACGCTGCAGCAGCCCGGTGGCGATCGCGCGGCGCGGGAGCCCTGGCGCATGGCGGCGGCGGCGCTCCATCGGCTCGGGCGTGGCGAGACCATCGTCGACCGCTTCGCGTCGCTTGGGCCTGCCGCAGCGGTGCGGCAGCTGCTCGAGAAGCAGCTGAACGCTCCCGAGACGAGCTCCTGTGGCCGGCTCTTCGACGCGGCCTGTGGCCTGCTCGGGGTGAAGCCCGTCGCGACCTATGAAGGCGAAGCGCCCATGGCGCTCGAGTCGCTGGTGACGAAGCCCGAGGTGCTGCGCGGCGCGTGGCGCGTCACCGACGGCGAGCTCAATCTGCTCCCGCTGCTCGACGCCCTCATCGGCCGCGCTCCCATCGACGGCGCCAACGTCTTTCACGGCACGCTCGCCTCGGCCCTCGTCGACTGGGCGGCGCCGTTCGTGATCGACGACGTCATTGCGCTCAGCGGCGGCTGCCTCATGAACCAGACGCTCGCCGAGCTGCTGGTCGCGGGCTTCAAGGCGCGCGGCATCAAGCCGCTGCTGTCTCGTCAGGTGCCGTCGAACGACGGTGGGCTCTCACTCGGGCAGGCGTGGGTCGCCGCGCTGGCCATGG
>JAEUJR010001143.1 GCA_016793585.1 Archangium sp. | reverse complement strand
CATCACCAGCGACACCACGAGCCCGACCGGAACGGCCAACCACCTTCTGCGTCGCACTCAGGCTCCCATCACGTGTGAGTAGACGCGTTCGTAGAGCGCGGCCGAGCCCGCCCACGAGAAGTCGCGTCGCATGCCGCGCTGTCGCACCTGCTCGAGCTGCGCTGGCGAATGAAACAGCTCGAGCGCCCGCCGCAGCGCGCCCTGCACCGCGTCGACGGTCGCGCCGTGAAAGACGATGCCCGTCCCTTCGCCGCCGCGCACGTCGGCCACCGTGTCGAGCAGCCCGCCGACGCCGTGCACGATGGGAATGCAGCCGTACCGCTGCGAGTACATCTGGTTGAGCCCGCAGGGCTCGAAGCGCGAGGGCATGAGAAAGAAGTCGCTGCCCGCTTCGATGAGGTGTGCGAGCCCCGTGTCGTAACCGACCTTCACCGAGCAACGCATCGGGTAACGCGCCTCGAGCAGCTTCCAGCCCTTCTCGAGCGAGGCGTTGCCGCTGCCGAGCACCACCACCGACGCGCCGTGCTCGAGGAACACGGGCAACGCCGCGTGGAGCAGGTCGGCGCCCTTCTGTTCCACCATGCGGCCGATGACGCCGAACAACGGCATGCCGTGCGAAGGCGGAGGCAGCCGCGCTTCTTCGAGCAGCTTCGCGCGGCAGACGGCGCGGCCCTCGAGGTCGACGTCTGAGAAGCGCGCAGGCAGATAGACGTCGGTGGCGGGGCTCCACTCGTCGGTGTCGATGCCGTTGACGATGCCGATGACGCCGTCGGGCTTCGCGCGCAGCACGCCGTCGAGGCCCATGCCGCCGGCGCTGGTGGAGATCTCCTTCGCGTACGTCGGCGACACCGTCGTCACCGCGTCGGCGAAGACGATGCCGGCCTTCAGCATCGACAGGTGGTCCCAGTACTCGACGCCGCCGGGCGTGAAGTCGCTCCACGGAATGCCGAGGTCGGGCAGCGCGCTCTTCTGAAAGCCGCCCTGGTAGGCGAGGTTGTGCACGGTGAGCACGCTCTTCGCGTGGGGGAACACGCTGGCGTAGCCACGCTTCAACGCGAGCGGCGCCAGCCCCGTCTGCCAGTCGTGACAGTGCACGATGTCGGGCACGAAGCCCGCGGCCTGCGCGTCGGTGAGCGCGGCCATGGTGAGCGTCGTGAAGCGGCGCGCGTTGTCTGCGTAGTCGCTCGGGTCGCCGTATAGCTGCGCGCGATCGAAGAAGGCGGGCACGTCGACGAAGACGATGGTCACGCGGTCGGCGAGCACGCGCTCCCAGGTACGCACCTCGATTCCTCCAAAGGGAAACTCGAGCGAGAGCAGCCGCCCTTCACGCAGGCCTTCACGGCTGACGGAGCGGTACAGCGGCGTGACGATGCGCACCTCGTGACCGCGAGCCGCGAGCGCGTGAGGGAGCGCCCCCGAGACATCGGCGAGCCCGCCCGTCTTCGAGAAAGGAACGACTTCGCTGGCGGGGAAGAGAATGCGCACGGGGTGATGAGGCTGGCTTCGATGCTGAGCCGTGGTCGCCGTGAATTCAAATGAAGAAAGTTGTAGTCGCTCTCGCATGACCGCCCCGTGGAGCGAGCCCTTCACCCGATTCGCCGCCCTCTTCGCGCAAGCGAAACAGGCGCAACCGAAAGACCCGAACGCGATGTCGCTCGCGACCGTCGACGCGAACGGCCGGCCCTCGGTGCGCATCGTGCTGATGAAGGACTTCGACGAGCAGGGCTTCGTCTTCTACACGAACCACGCCTCGCGAAAGGGCAAGGAGGCGCTCGCGACGAAGGTGGCGGCCCTCAACTTCCACTGGCCCGCGATGGACATGCAGGTGCGCATCGAAGGTGGCCTGAGCGTGGTGTCGAACGCCGAGGCCGACGCGTACTTCGCCTCGAGGCCGCGCGAGTCGCAGCTGGGCGCGTGGGCGTCGCTGCAGAGTCAGGTGCTGCCCTCACGCAGCGTGCTCGAGCAGCGCCTCGCAGAGCTCACCAGGCAGTACGAAGGCCAGCGCGTGCCACGCCCGCCCCACTGGAGCGGCTTTCGACTCGCGCCCGACCGCCTCGAGTTCTGGAAAGCGCACCCGTTTCGGCTGCACTGGCGTGAGGTGTACGAGCGCAGCGGGAACGGGTGGACGAAGTGCGAGCTGTTTCCCTGAGGTTCAGAAGCCGGTCGATTTCGACGCGGCCACGTTGCTGCTGGTGAGACCCTCGGCGTTCGAAAAGGCGACTCTGAAAGGGAATTACTTCTTCTTCGCGCCGGCCTTCGCCGCCGGCTTCTTCGCCGCAGCACCCGCCTTCTTCGCGACCGGCTTCTTGGGCGCGGGGGCCTCGCCCGACTGGTGCGCTTCGATCGCCGCGAGCACGTCTTCGGAGTGGCCGTCGACCTTCACCTTCGGCCACGCGTGGGCGATCGACCCGTCGGGCGCGATGAGGAACGTGGAGCGGATGATGCCGAGGAACTTGCGGCCGTAGAGGCTCTTCTCACCCCACGCGCCGTACGCCTCGGCGAGCGCGTGATCGGTGTCGACGAGCAGCGGGAACGGCAGGCTGAACTTCGCGATGAAGTTCTGGTGGCTCTTCTCGCTGTCGGGCGAGACGCCGAGCACGACGGCGCCGGCCTTCGTCAGCTGCGAGTAGTCGTCGCGAAACGCGCACGCCTCGACGGTGCAGCCCGGCGTGTTGTCCTTCGGGTAGAAGTAGAGAACGACGTACTTGCCCTTGAAGTCGGCCAGCGAGACGAGCGCGCCGTTCTGATCCTTCGCCTTGAACGCTGGAGCCTTCTGGCCTGCGGTGACTGCCATGTGCGACCTCCTGAACGAGAGGAGCGCCAGCTAATGGCCCGATGCTCCGGCCGCAAGGAACGACGCGCGGGCACGACCCGGCGGGCTGCGACCGTTCGCCCCCGCGCCTCGACCGTTCACGACCGAAGACTCTGCGTGACGCGGCCGCTGTGCCAGTCTCGTCGCCGGTGACGGTTCCATCGACGAGCATCGTGCGGGCGACGTGGCTGGCGCTGCTGGCGCCGAAGCGGCTGGTGCCGATTCTCGTCGTCTGCATTCCGCTCGTCGTCACGCAGGCCGCGTTCAGCCGTGAGCCGCTCGCGACACCGCTCGGCATCGTGATGTGCCTCGCCTTCATCGCGCTCGCGCCGGTGTCGTACCGCGTGCTCTTCCCCGACGGGCTCGACCTCTCGAACGGCGCGGTGCGCATCGTCCTCTACTCCCTCGTGGGCGCGGGCGTCGTGCTCTCGCTCGGCGTCGGCGTGCCGAAGCTGCTGCACATGCGGGCGACGTTCCTCACCGACCGCAGCTCGCTCGCCGTCATCATCGCCATGTTCCTCGTCGGCGGCTGGGGCCTCGGCCGTGACGTCGGCTTCGAGCAACGCCTCACCCGCCTGCTGGCCGAGAAGGAGCGCGCCCAGCTGCTCTCGCTGCGCGCCCACCTCGACCCGCACTTCCTCTTCAACACGCTCAACGCCATCGCAGAGTGGTGCCGCATCGATGGTGTCGTCGCCGAAGCCGCGGTGCTCAAGCTCTCGCAGATGCTGCGCACGGTGCTCTCGGGCGTGAAGGAGCCGTTGTGGCCGCTCGAACAGGAATGGGAGCTCGTGCGCATGCTCTTCGACCTGCACCTGCTGCGAGACAAAGAGCTGTTCGAGCTCGTGCTCGAGCTGCCGACGCCGCTGCCCACCGTGACAGTGCCTCCGATGTCGGTGCTCACGCTCGCCGAGAACGCCGTGAAGCACGGCCCGGCGAAGGGGTTTCGCGGGCGCATCGTCGTCTCCATCGTCGAGCAGGCGGGCACCGTCACCATCGCGATCGAGAACCCCGGCCCATACGGTGGCCCACGCGCGGGGAGTGATGGACTCCCAACCCTCGAGCGCCAGCTGCACCTCGCGACCAACGGCGCGGCTTCACTCTCCATCGCTGCTGCTGGTCCCGACCGCACGCGCGCGCAGCTCAGCTTCCCCACTTCGAAAGTGAAGCCCGCATGACCAGCTTGAGAGTGCTCATCGCCGATGACGAACAGCTCGCGCGTGCACGGCTGACCCGGCTGCTCTCTTCGATGGAGGACGTCACCGTCGTCGGCGAAGCGAAGGATGGCGACGAGGTGCTCACCAGAGTGCGCGCGGGCGGCATCGACGTGGTGCTGCTCGACGTGCAGATGCCGAAGCTCACCGGCGTCGAGGCGATGGCGCTGTGGCCCGCTGACGGACCGTGGGTCGTCTTCTGCACGGCGCACGCGGAGCACGCGGTGAAGGCGTTCGAGGTCGACGCGGTCGACTACCTGCTCAAACCGGTGGAGCCCGACCGCCTCAAGAAGGCGCTCGACAAGGCCCGCCAGCGGGAAACGAAAGAGACGTTCTCGGCCGCGGTGAAGAAGCACCAGTCGATTCCGCGGCTTCCGGTGCAGACGAGGCAGGGCCTGGTGCTGCTCGACCCGGGCGCGGTCACCCACGCGGTGCTCGACGGAGAGCTCGTCACCGTCCACACGAAGGACGCACAGTTCCTCACCGACTACACGCTCAACGATCTCGAGCAG